>DATMNJ010000335.1:0-4998 GCA_035569175.1 Thermoanaerobaculia bacterium
GGCGCTTGGCGCCGGCTCCGGCCGAGCCCTCGGCGGATCCGGCCGCGGGGCCGGCTGCGCCCCCGGGCCTTGCCGCGCCTCCGGCTGCCTGAGGTGCGGGACGCCGGTCGGGTCCGGGCCGCTGCGGAGCGGGACCGGGACCGCGCTCGCGCTGCGTCTGCGGGGGGGCCGCGCCGCGTGGGCCCCCGGGGCGCCGATCCCGGTCTCGCTCGCGGGAACCTCCCGGACGTCCGCCTCCGGCACCGCCGGCGGGCCTCTCCGCCGCGCGGCCCCCGCGGCCTCCGCGACGCCGGCGCCGGCCTTCGCCACGCCGCGGCTCGGGAGTGTCCACCCACCCCTCCTCGAGGTGACGGAAGGTGACCAGGATCTCGGGGCGCGCCGCCTGCTCGCGCAGCAGACCGACGATCTTCGCCCGCAGGACCGCCGCGGGATCCGCCGCGAGCGTCGGAATGCGCTCCGCGTCGAAGAGGACCATGCGGGTCCAGCAGACGCGGCGGCGCGTTCCATCCGGCGCGTCGAACTCCATGACGAAGAGGTCGCGTTCGTGCTCGAGCACGTGCTCCCGGAAGGTGAACCCGGGCAGCGCCTCGCCGCAAATGTCCTTGAGCAGCGGGAGGTGCTTCTCGCCTCCCTCGAACGTTTGTTCCATCGAGACCACGCGGTCCCGAAACATGCGTGTCTGGCCCATCAGTTCTCCGTCGCGACGCGCAGCGCCGCCGCCGTCCTCATCCGATCGTCAGTCCGCTGTCGCGGAAAATCTCGCGCGCGATGATCAGCCGATGAATCTCGCTGGTGCCCTCGTAAATCTCCGTGATGCGCGCGTCCCGGAAATTGCGCTCGACCGGGTATTCCTTCGTGTATCCGTAGCCGCCGTGGATCTGGAGCGCCTTGGTCGTCACGCGCTGGGCCATCTCGGCGGCGTACAGCTTGGCGACGGCGGCCTCCATCGAGTAGCGTCCCCCGTCCTTCTTCACCGCGTCCTTGGCCGCAGCCGCCTTGCGCGTCAGCAGCCGCGCGGCGTCCACCTCGGTGGCCATGTCGGCGAGGTAGAAGCGCAGCGCCTGGAAGTCGGAGATCGGCCGGCCGAACGCCTTGCGGGCCTTGGCATACCGGACCGCCGCCTCGAACGCCTCCTGCGCGATCCCGACGGCCTGCGCGGCGATTCCGATGCGCCCTCCGTCGAGCGTGGACATCGCGATCTTGAAGCCGTCCCCCTCTTCGCCCAGCCGGTTCGCGGCGGGCACCTTCACGTCGGTCAGGAAGATCTCGACGGTGCCCGATGCATTGACGCCGAGCTTGACCTGGTGGTGCGAGCGGTCGAAACCGGGGGACGCCGCGTCGACCAGGAAGGCCGAGATGCCCCGGGTCTTCTTCTCGGGGCTCGTCATCGCGAAGAGCAGGCAGACGTCGGCATTGGAGCCGCAGGTGATGAACACCTTCTGGCCCGAGATCCGGTAGCCGTCGCCGTCCCGCACCGCCCGCGTCTTCTGGTTGCCGGCATCAGAACCGGCGTCCGGCTCCGTCAGGGCGAAGCAGCCGAGCTTTTCGCCGCGCGCCAGCGGACCCAGGAAGCGCGTCTTCTGGTCGGCGTTGCCGAACTTCTCGATCGGATCACAGACGAGCGAGTTGTTGACCGAGAGGATGACGCCCACGTTCGCGCACGCCCGCGAGATCTCCTCGATGACGATCGCGTAGGAGACCGTGTCCATCCCGGAGCCGCCGTGCTCGACGGCAACGGCGACGCCGGCCAAACCCAGCTCGCCGGCCTGCGCGAAGGTCTCCCGCGGAAATTCGCCGGACTGGTCGATCCGCGCCGCCTGCGGGCGGACGACGTCCTCGGCGAATTCGCGAACCGAGGCCTGAAGGAGCTGCTGCTCCTCGGTCAGCTCCAGATTCATGGGACGCGGAGTATACCGGCAGACCCGCGCCCGACGGCGCGACGCAAACCGCGGGCTGCGAGGCCCCCGGTCACGGGCAGGCCAGGGCCTTCGTGTCCTGCAGGGGTTGGAATGCGGAGCCGACCTCGTTGGTGTACGTCCGCGACGTGCCCGCGACCGTGTCCTCGACGAGCAGCGTGACGCCCACGTTGGTCAGGCCGCCCGCGAAGCCCCAGAAGAAGTTGTTGATCGCGCACCCGTCGAGGACTTTCACGATCAGCTCGATGTTCGAGGCGGAGAAGAACCAGAAGTAGCCGGAGTCCCCGCTCAAGGGAACGGCCGTGCCGGCGCCGCTCGTCCCGTCGGACGTGGCGTAGAACGCCGTGACGCGGAATCGCGTGTTGTTCAGGCACAGCGTCGTCGCGTTGGCGACGCACGCGCCCGGCGCACCGGGTTGAAGCCACTGCTGCAACGACGGGAACGTCTTCGCGAACGCGCCGTCGACCGTCGAGTTGTTCACGACGTCGCAGTCGTCCATGTTGTTCGTACCGCACTCTCCGTACTCCTGGCCGACGACCCGCAAGTCCGCGGTATACACCGGCGACCCCGAACTGCCACCGCCACTGCCGCCCTCGATGTCCTTCTCGTAAAGGAAAGTGCCCTGATCGATCATCGGGCAGGTCCCGGGCATTGGAGTCGCGGTGATCTGCTCCTTCGTGAAGATCATGGGGTCGCCATTGGGGTAGCTCAGCCGATAGAGCACGAGCCCGCCCGCCTGCGAAACGTCGGCGGTCGTCCATCCGAGGAGCACGGAGTCGTCCGGCGGGTTTTCGGAGAGCTGGAGGAAGGTGAAGTCGCTCTCCGGCACCGCGCTCGTCGCGAGCAGCGTCGAGCCGAGCGTGCTCGGGAACTGGCTCTCGTCCGGAGCGGGGCCGTTGCACGTGGCCGTCCGATACTGCCAGAACGCCTCGAGCGAGGTCGCCGAGGCCTGGGTGGAGAAGCAGTGGTTCGCCGTCAGCAGGTACGGCACGGAACTGCTGTCCGTCGTGTTCAACAGGCCCCCCGAGCAGACGTAGAACACGCCGGTGTCTTCGAAGGTGAGCTGGCCCACGGCGCGGGTCGCTCCGTCGATGTTGGCAAAATCCGTGGACGTCACGCAGCTGCGATCCACGAAACACGAATCGGACTTGGGGCGCAGCGTCCCGTCTGCCTTGACCACCGGGGTCGGCGCGTAGTCCGGGTGCTCGAGGTGGACGACGGAGCCGACGAGAAGGAGCGCCTGTCCCAGATCGGCCGAAGTCGCCGAGGCCGGGAACCGGACCTCGAGAAGGATCTGATCCGAAAACACCGTGTTCGTCCAGAAACCTTCGGGGCGCGTGCCCGAGGCGAAGTTGTATGGGCCGTGGATCTCTCCGCTCACGCCGTACACGTAGACGCGGCTGCCCGCCGGAAGGCGCGCCTGCGTGAGGTAGAGGCGCAGCGCTCCGGCGCCGACCGAGGAAAAGGACGTGGTCCACGCAACGGTTCCGTCCGCGGCGCGTTCGAGGAGGCCGCCCGCCACCGCCTGCGACTGGCCGGCGGCAAGCGTCGCCGGCAGGCCGTTGAAGCCGACCGCCGACGGCAGCGCCCGCGCGATCCCGATCTTGATCGCCGGCTTCTTCGGCCGCGCGTGCCCGCCGCCCCTTCGGTCTGGCGCGGCGAGCTCGGCGCGCTCGGCGGCCGTGAGATCTCCGAGCGCATGGCGCGCTGCATCGGGAAGACGAGGCGCCGCCATGACGAGGTCGGATGGCTTCGGCGCGACCTTGGCCGCGACCGTCGACTGGAAGATTCCGGGACCGACCTCGACCACGCTGGCGCGCTTCGGGTCGTCCGCCGCGCGTACCACGCCCGCCGCGAGAACGATCGAGCCGGCCCAGACCGCGAGGGCTCTTTGGGTTCGCATCGAGCGATGATAACGCCCGCCCGAGCCCGCCTATGCCCGCCGGAGCCAGAGGCCCTTGAGGTACTCCCCTTCCGGACAGTCGAGAGAAACGGGGTGGTCGGGACCCGCACCCTGCCGTGCGTCGATCGCGAAGGAGGCCCGGGCGTCGAGGCTGGCCGAGAAGACGATCTTCTGGAAGAGATCGGCGCTGACGAGGCCCGAGCACGAGCAGGTCAGCAGCCACCCGCCCGGCGCGACGAGCGCCATGGCGACACGGTTGACGTCCTTGTAGCCGCGCGCCGCCCGGTCCACGTCCGCCTTCTTCTTCGCGAAGGCGGGCGGGTCGCAGACGATGACGTCCCAGCGCTCGCCGGCCGCGACGCGGCGGCGCACGTCCTCGAAGACGTCGGCCTCGACGAAGTCGGCGTCGGCGGCCGGAAAGCCATTGGCCGCGCGGTGCTCGCGCGCGAGGGCGAGGGCGGCGGACGAGGAGTCCACGTCCACGGCCCGCGAGGCGCCGCCGGCGAGCGCGGCGACCGAGAAGGCACCGGAGTAGGAGAAGAGATTGAGAACGGTCGCGCCGCGGGCGAGAGCGCGCAGCCGCGAGCGGTTCTCGCGCTGGTCGAGGAAGAAGCCGGTCTTCTGGCCGGCATCGACGTCGGCGATGAAGTGAAGGCCGTTTTCGAGGAACGGGATGCGCGAGTCGCCCCCCTCACCCTGCCCTCTCCCCCCGCTGGGGGGAGAGGGTTCAAGAGGTCTCCCTCTCCCGGCGGGAGAGGGTTGGGGTGAGGGCCGCTCTCGGCCGCGATCTCGGGAGGAACCAGTTTTCCTGACGATCAGGCGCCTTGGCGTAAACACATCATGGACGGCCGCCTCGAGCTCGGCGCGCCACGCCTCGGTTCCGGCGGTCGTGAGCTCCAGAACGGCCGTGTCGCCATAGATGTCGAGCAGGACACCCGGGCAGAAATCGCCTTCGGAATTCACGGCGCGGTAGCCGGTCGTGCCCGGGCCGAGCACTCTCTCGCGCAGTTGCCGCGCCGCGGTGAAGCGTTCCCGTATCAGGCCCCCATCCGGCTCACGCCCGTCGAACGTCCAGAGCCGCGCGACGATCTGCGAGTCGGGCGAATACGCGCCCCGCGCGAGCGCCCGGCCGCCCGCATCCACGACCTCCGCGCGGCCGTCGGACCCGTCGCCCTCGGA
>DATMNJ010000336.1:0-5420 GCA_035569175.1 Thermoanaerobaculia bacterium
CGGTGGGCCGAGCCGGCGGTCGGGCGGTTTCGCGCCAGGCACTGCTGCGCGCCGCCTGCCTCGGTACCATCGCGGACCTCGTGCCGCTCGACGGTGAGAACCGCGTCATCGCGGCGCTCGGCCTGGCGGCCCTCGCCACGGCGCGGGCGCCGGGCCTGAGGGCGCTCCTGGCGGAGGCCGGGCTCGCTCCGGGCGTCGCGCCCACGGCCGAGGAGGTCGCCTTTCGCATCGCTCCGCGCTTGAACGCCGCCGGGCGACTCGACACCGCGATGCTCGCCCTCTCCCTCTTCGAGGAGCGCGACGCGACGCGCGCCGAGGGCGTGGCCCGCGAGCTGACCGTTCGCAACGCCGAGCGCCAAGCCCTGGAGAGACGCGTCGTCGCCGAGGCCCGCGCCCGGATCGGCGGCGCGCCGGACGAGGTGCTTCTCATCGAAGCCGACGCGTCGTGGCATCGCGGGGTCCTCGGCATCGCGGCCTCGCGGCTTGCACGGGAATACCACCGCCCGGTTCTCCTCTTCGGAAGGGACGGAGAGAGGGTGAGCGGCTCCGGGCGATCCATCCCGGGCGTCTCGCTCCACGGAATCCTGAAAGAGCTCTCGGCGCACTTCATCGACTTCGGCGGGCACGACCAGGCGGTGGGCGGGTCGCTGCCCGCCGAACGTTTCGAGGCCTTTCGCGAGGATGCCCGGGCCCTGTTTCGGGACCGCGTCCGCCCCGAGACGCTCGTGCGCCGGGCCGAGGCCGATGCCGAGCTCCCGCTCGAGGCCGCGACGCCGGAGCTTGCCCGCGAGCTCGCCCTCCTCGAGCCGCACGGCTCCGGCAACCCGCGTCCCGTCTTTCTCGCGCGGGCAGTGGCCGCGGCGGCGGGCTTCGTCCCCGTGGGCGCCTCCGGGCTGAGGGGGCGCCTGCGGTCGCCCGGGGGAGGGCTTCGAGCGATCGCCTGGCAGCCCGATGCGGGCCTGTCGGGGCTCGCGGCGTCCGGGCGCCCGTTCGACGTCCACTATCGCCTGGCCGAAGACCGCCGCGGCTACGGTCTGCAGGTCGAGATCGTCGGGTCGCGGGCGGCGGAGGCGACGCCGGCGTGAGGGTCCGCCGTTCCGAGCTCGCGGTCCTCGCATGCACCCTCGTGTTTGCGGCCGTGCTCGTCTATTCGTTTCGCCCGGGGCGCCGGCCCGCGCCCGGAGGCAGCAATCGCTCCGTGCCTGCGCCCGGGGCCGACGTCCACGGGCAAGCGACCACGCTCTTGAACGGGTTCGATTTCACGGAAGAGTCGCGAGGCAAGCCGACGATGCGCATCAAGGCCGACCGCACCATCGGCTACGGCGCCGGCGCCGGACTCGCGCCCGACATGTACGCGGGCGAAAAAGTGACCCTCACGCTCTACCCGGACGACGGGGCTCCGGTCACCGTGAACGCCGATCGGGGGACCTATGACGAGCGGACGCGCGAAGCCCGCCTCGAGGGCAACGTCCACTGGTCCGACGAGCAGGGCTCCCTGGCCGAAACGACGCTCGGCCTCTTCCACCCGTCCACCCACTCGCTCGAGGCGCCGCAGCCCGTTCACTTCGCCCGCGGCTCGATCGACCTCACCGCGCCCTCGGCTCGCTACGACCTGCGCGAGAAGGCCCTCCACCTCGCCGGGCCCATCGAAGGCGCGGGCGACGGGGCCGACTCGGCGGGGCTCTCCAAGGTCGCCGCGCGCTCCGGGATCTACCGGCGCGAGCAGGGCTTCCTCGAGCTCGAGACGTTCAACGGGTCGTCGCGCGCGGGCGACCAGTACGCCGCGGACCACGTGACCGTGAAGTCGGGAGCCTCGGGCGGGCGGACGGAGTGGATGAGAGGAACGGGCAACGTCCGTGGAATCCTGGCTCCCGGCCATGCCGTCGCCGGCGCATCGAGCGGCGCGCCCATCCAACGGCAATACGCCGGCGACGAGAGCTTTCTGACGTTCGACACCGACGGCAAGCCGCGCACGCTCGCCTTCACCGGGGCACCCGCCATCCTGTCGGAGCCCGCACGCCGGCTGACGGCCCCGAAGATCGATCTGGTCTTCCAGGACGGCCGCGTCGCCTCCGCAGTTGCCTCGGGCGGAGTCCGGGTCGACGGACAGGACAGCCGCGCGGAGTCCGACCGGGGCACCGTCGGGTTCTCCCCCGCGGGCGACGCGGAGAACCTTGCTCTCGAGGGATCGGTCCGCGTCGAGTCGGACGGGAAGAAGGGGGACGCGGCCCGCGCCGTCGAGCTCGACGCGAAGGGTCTCTGGCTCCTGACCGGGGACGCGACCCGTTCGGCCCGCGTGGAGAGCGGCACGTCGAAGCTGTCCGCCGATCGGATCGAGCTCGACCGGCCACACAACCAGGTCCGTGGCCAGGGGCACGCCCGGGCGGTCCTCGGCCCGGATGCTCAGAAGAAGTCCGGGACGGTGACGTTCATCGGGGACCCGAAGCGGCCGAGCTACGCGAAGGCGGACCGCATCGTGCTCGACGACACGGCGCAGACCGCGGTCCTTTCCGGGACGGCTTCGGTGTGGCAGGAGGATTCCTCGCTCTTTGCCGACGACATCACGCTCTCCGACGCCGAGAAGACCGTCGTCGCGGTCCAGAACGTTCGGGCCGTGCTCGCTCCGGACCGAACGGCCAAGCCCGGCGACAAGACGGGAGAGAAGGCCGGGCCGAAGGGCGCCGAAAAGGCCGCCGAGAAAGCCGCCGCCGACAAATCCGCCTCGGTCGTGACGTCTCGCCGGCTGGTCTACCGCGAGACAGAACGCACGGGCCGCTTCGAGGGGGGCGTCGTCGTCACCCGCGGCGCGGGGTGGCGCGCCACCGGAGGGGAATCGACCGCGTGGCTCGGCAACGAGCGCGGCGTGGACTGCATGGAGATCTCGGGCGATGCGAACCTCGTGGATCGCGTCGTGGGCCGCACGGCGAGGGCGGAAAAGATCGTGGACTATCCGAGACAGGGAAAGTCGGTCCTCTGGGGAGATCCCGCGCGCGTCACCGACGCCAGCGGCAACAAGGTCGCCGGGGCCGTCTTGACGATCTTCGACCGCGGGGGTAGCGTCGAGGTCACCGCGCCGGAAGGCGGCAAGACCGAGACGATTCACAAGACAGAGAAGAATTGAGCCAGAACCTTCCGAGATCCGGACCACGGCCGGTCCTCGTGGCCGAGGGCCTCGTCAAGGCCTACGGAGGAAGGACCGTGGTGCGCGGGGTGTCGCTCGAGGTCGCCGGCGGCGAGATCGTCGGTCTGCTCGGCCCCAACGGCGCGGGCAAGACCACGGTGTTCTCGATGGTCGTCGGGCTCGTTCGCCCGGACGAGGGGCTCGTTCGCCTCGGCGAACGCGACGTGACCGAGCTGCCCATGTACCGCCGCGCACGCGCCGGCCTCTCGTACCTGCCCCAGGAGCCCTCCGTCTTTCGCAAGATGACGGTCGAGGAGAACCTGCTCGCCATCCTCGAGACCCTCGCCCTGGGCGCCGAGGAGCGCGCCGAGCGCTGCCGCGCCCTGCTCGCCGAGTTTGGCCTCACGGAGCTCGCCCACGACCGCGCGTACACCCTGTCGGGCGGCGAGCGGCGCCGCGTCGAGATTGCCCGCAGCCTGGTGCTGTCGCCGTACTTTCTCCTGCTCGACGAACCCTTCGCAGGGATCGATCCGATCGCGGTGCTCGACATCCAGAAAATCGTGCGCCAGCTGGCCTCTTCGGGAATCGGTGTGCTCATCACGGACCACAACGTCCGCGAGACTTTGAGCATCGTCGACCGGGCCTATATAATCAGCGGGGGGGAGATCCTCCGGACAGGCACGCCTCTTGCACTGTCCAACGATACCGTCGTCAAGAAGATCTACCTCGGGGAGGGTTTCCGGCTCGACTAGAGCCCAAGCCATGGCGCTCGAACAGAAGCTGAATCTTCGGCTCTCGCAGCGGCTGGTCATGACGCCGTCGCTGCAGCAGGCCATCAAGCTGCTGCAGATGTCGCGGCTCGAGCTGCAGGAGGTTCTCACCCAGGAGATGGTCGAGAACCCCACCCTCGAGGAGATGGAGGAAGTCAGCGAGACCGAGCGCGTCGAGGAGGCCCGCGACACCGAGGACGCCGGCCTGCCGGCGGAGACCGCGCCGGCCGCCGAGAAGGAGCGCGATTCCTTCGAGGAGATCGACTTCAACTCGTACTTCGAGGATTACCTCGACTCCGCCTACAACCCGCGCCAGTACCAGGAGCAGCCCGAGGAATACTCCCTCGAAAACGTTCTGACGCGCCCGGAGGGCCTTCCCGAGTACCTGACGTGGCAGCTCTCGATGTCGGGCGTGCCTCCGGCCGTGCGCGACATCGCGACGTACCTCATCGGGAACATCGACGAGGACGGCTACCTACGCGTCTCGCGCGACGACATCCGCCAGGCCCACTTCGAGAACGACGCGGAGGTGGAGCTCGCGCTGGCCCTCGTCCGGTCGTTCGACCCGTCGGGAGTGGGCGCCTTCGACCTGCCCGACTGCCTCCTCCTGCAGCTGGCGGCCCTCGGCGTCGAGAACGAGCTGCTCGAGCGCATCATCCGCGAGCACTGGGCGGAGTTCCTCAACAAGCACTTCGTTCCTCTCGCCCGGACGCTCGGCGTCGGGATGTCCGAAATCCAGGCGGCCTTCGAGATCATCAAGAACCTGGAGCCCAAGCCCGGCCGCAAGTATTCGAGCGAGCGGACCATCTACGTCGAGCCGGACGTCTTCGTGCGCAAGATCAGCGACGAGTACGTCATCCAGCTCTCCGAGGACGGCCTGCCGAAACTCCGCATCTCGGCCGCGTACCGCAAGCTGCTGCGGGGGGGCAACGGGGCCATCGGGGCCGAGGCCGCCAACTACCTGAAGGACAAGATGCGCTCGGCGATCTGGCTCATCAAGAGCCTCGATCAGCGCCAGCGGACGATCTACAAGGTCGCCGACTCGATCGTCCGCCATCAGCGCGCCTTCCTCGACCACGGGATCGAGCACCTGCGCCCGCTCGTGCTGCGCGACGTCGCCAACGACATCGGAATGCACGAGTCCACGGTCTCGCGGGTCGTCTCGAACAAGTACATCCACACGCCGCGGGGCCTCTTCCCGATGAAGTACTTCTTCCACAGCGGGATCGATTCCTCCAAGGGCGACGACGTCTCGTCGTTGTCGATCAAGAACAAGATCTCGCGCATCGTCGAGGAGGAGGATCCCCGCAAGCCGCATTCCGACGCACGCATCACGCAGAAGCTCCGGGCCGAGGGAATCCAGATCGCCCGCCGGACGGTTGCCAAGTATCGGGAGGAGCTCCGGATTTCGTCGTCCTCCCAGCGCAAACAGAGCTTCTGAGACCAGGAGGCCGTCCATGACCATTGCCTGCACGGGTCGCAACGTCGCGGTCACGCCCTCGCTCCGGCAACTCGCCGAGGAGCGCGTC
>DATMNJ010000337.1:0-7687 GCA_035569175.1 Thermoanaerobaculia bacterium
GAGGATCAGCCACGCGTCCATCGAGAGGTCCAGGCGCGAGGGCCGCGCGAAGAGCCGGCGAAACACCGCCATCGCGACGCCGACGAGCACGAGGACCTCGAAGACGTCCTTGACGAGGGTGTAGAGGTTGCCGGCCATGCCGGGCAGCAGGACGAAGCCCGGAATCAGACCCGCGACGACGAGCTCGAGCGTGCGGACCGTCAGCACGACGAAGCCGCCGAAGATCAGGATGTGGAAGGCGCCCGCGTACACGTCGCGGAACATGCGCTTTTGGGCGAAGGCGTACTCGAGGGTGCGCCGGATGCGCTCCGGGATGCGGGTGAAGCGGTCGTCGGGCCGCCCGGCGAGCAGGACCCGGATGCGGCGCGACGCGGAATAGACGAAGGCGACGACGGCCGCGAGGACCAGGAAACCGAAGACGACCCGGCCGGGGACACCGGCGATCAGGCGCTCCGTCGGTAGCGGCGGCATGCGGACGCGAGTGTAACCCGAGGGAGAATCGCCCCCTCACCAGGGTGTTGGGGTGGGGCGCCCTACTCCGCCTTCGCGGCGCGCACGGCCTTGGCGAACTCCGGAACGATCTGGAAGAGGTCCCCGACGACGCCGTAGGTCGCGACCTTGAAGATCGGCGCCTCGGCGTCCTTGTTGATCGCCACGATGACCTTCGACGTTCCCATGCCCGCCAGGTGCTGGATCGCTCCGGAGATGCCGCAGGCGACGTAGAGCGTCGGCGACACGACCTTGCCGGTCTGGCCGACCTGGTGCTGGTGATCGATCCACCCGGCGTCCACGACCGCGCGCGAGGCGCCGAGGGCCGCGCCGAGCGCCTGCTGGAGGTCGCGAATGACGGGCCAGCCTTCGGGGCCCTTGATGCCCCGGCCGCCGGAGACGATGATGTCCGCCTCGGAGACGTCGAGCTCCCTCGATTCCGAAGTCTCCACGCGCAGGACCCTTGCCCGCGGCGTGATGTCGCCGAGGTCGAGGGCCTCGACGGCCGGCTCCCCCGCTGCATCCTGCGCGTCGGCGGCGAAGACGTTCGGCCGCGTCGTCGCAATCTGGAGCTTCGCCGCGCCGCAGTCCACCTCCGCGCGCGCCTTCCCGGAGTACACCGGGCGCCACGCCACCAGCCGATCGTCCTCGACGCGAAGGTCCATGACGTCGGCAAGGGCCGACACGTCGTGGCGCGCGGCAAAACGCGGCGCCACGTCCTTGCCCATGGAGGTCGCGGCGATCAGGACGGCGTCCGGAGAGGCCTTCTTCGTCGCGGCGTCGAGAGCGCCGACGTATCCCTTGTTCGAGTAGAGCGCGAGGTCCTCGCGGTCGGCGACGTACACGGTCGCGGCGCCGTACTTGCCGAGGTCTTTGGCGAGCGGGGTCACGCCCTTGCCCGGCAGGACCGCCGCGACCGGGCCGCCCGAGAGCCGGCGCGCCAGCGACAACGCCTCGAGCGAGGCCTTGCGGATTTTTCCGTCGCGCTGTTCGATGAAGACGAGGAATTTCATTCTGACAGTTGCCCCGAGCCTTTCCCCACCACTGCCGGGGCGAGAAAAGGACCCCTCGCTTTTCTCGGGATGTTTTGACCGCCGCTTCGCACGGTCAAATCACCTTCGCGTCTTCCCGCAGCAGCCGCGCCAGCTCCCGGCCCGCCGCCGCGGGATCGTCGGCCGGGATCATCTTCGCGGCCTGGCGGGCAGGCGGCAGCTCGAGCTTGCGCCACCGCGTCTTCGCGTGGGCCGGGTCGGCCTCGGGCACGCCGAGCTCCGCCAGCTTCTTCTCGGCGATCGGCTTCTTCTTGGCCGCCATGATTCCCTTGAGCGAGGCGTAGCGGGGCTCGTTCAACCCCTTCTGGGCCGTCAGAACGGCCGGCAGCGCGCACTCGACGACCTCGTGCGCGCCCTCGATCTCGCGATGCGCCGTGATCTTGCCGTCGCCGAGCTCGAGCTTGATGACGCTGCCGACGTGCGGCACGCCCATCAGCTCCGCGAACATCGGGCCCACGAGCGACTCGTCGACGCCGACGCCCTTCTGGCCGAACCAGAAGAAGTCGTAGGCACCGCCCCTGGCGGCCGCCGCCAGAGCCTTCGCCGTGCCGAGCGCATCGAGGGCCGAGACGCCGGCCGAGTCCACCCAGATCGCCTCGTCGGCGCCGCGCGCGAGGCATTCGCGCAGGCCCGTCTTGGCACGCTCGGGCCCGACCGCGACGACGGTCACGGTCCCGGCGCCCTTCGCCTCCCGCGTCTTCAGCGCCTCTTCGAGGCCGAACTCGTCGTAGGGAGAGACGATCCACTTCACGTCGGACTCGTCGATCGACTTGCCGTCGGCCCCGATTTTGATTTTCGTTTCGGTGTCGGGAACGTAGGCGATGCAGACGAGGGAGTTCATGCGCGGTCAGTCCATCCTCTTCAAGATCAGGCAGCCGTTGGTGCCGCCGAAACCGAAGGAGTTCGAGAGCACGTACTCGACGCGCTTCTGCCGCGCGGTGTTCGGAACGTAATCGAGATCGCACTCGGGGTCCGGGGTGTCGTAGTTGATGGTGGGCGGCAGGACCCCATGGTGCACGACGAGCGCGCAGATGCCCGTCTCGAGGCCGCCCGCGGCGCCGAGGAGGTGCCCGGTCATGGACTTGGTCGAGGACACGGCCACCTTCTTCGCATGCTCGCCGAAGACCTTCTTGATCGCGATCGTCTCGGCCTTGTCGCCGAGCGGCGTCGAGGTGCCGTGGGCGTTGATGTAGTCGACCTTCTCCGGCTCGATCCCGGCGTCGGCAAGACAGTTCTTCATGACGCGCGCGGGCCCGTCGCCGTCTTCCGACGGCGCCGCGATGTGGTACGCATCGCCGGACATCCCGTACCCGGCGACCTCGGCGTAGATCCGCGCACCGCGCTTCTTCGCCGACTCCATCTCCTCGAGGACGACCAGTCCCGCCCCCTCGGCGATGACGAAGCCGTCGCGGTCGCGGTCCCAGGGGCGCGAGGCGTGCAGCGGGTCGTCGTTGCGGCTCGAGAGCGCCTTCATGACCCCGAAGCCTCCGACGGCGAGGGGAGTGATGACCGACTCGGTCCCGCCGGCGATCGCGTTGTCGGCTTCGCCGTGCTGGACCATGCGGAACGCCTCGCCGATCGCGTGCGCGCCCGTCGTGCAGGCGGTGACCGTGGCGAGGTTCGGGCCCTTCATGCCGTACTTGATCGAGATGTTGCCGCCGGCCTCGTTGACGATGAGGCCCGTGATGAAGAACGGGGAGATCACGCGGGGGTTGCCGCCGCTTTCGACGAACTTCTTCTGCGTCTCCTCGATGATCGGGAGGCCCCCGATCCCCGAGCCCACGACGACCGCAAAGCGCTCGCGATTTTCGTCGGTGACGGATACCCCCGAATCCTCCATCGCGAGCTGGGCCGCGGCCATCGCGTAGTGGATGAAGGTGTCCATCTTCTTGATTTCTTTCTTGTCGATGTAGAGGGCGGGGTCGAAGCCCTTCACCTCGCCGGCGATGCGGGAGGAAAAGCGCGACGCGTCAAACCGGGTGATCGGGCCGAGGCCGCAGCGCCCGGCCGTCAGCGCGTCCCAATTCTCTCGATTGCCGATGCCGAGGGGCGAAACGAGGCCCAACCCCGTCACGGCCACCCGGCGCGGAGAGGAAACACGGGGCATGGGTTTTCAGTTTTTCGAGGAGTTTTTCTCGATGTATTCGACGGCGTCCTTGACCTTCTGGATCTTCTCGGCCGCCTCGTCCGGAATCTCGATGTTGAAGGCTTCCTCGAACGCCATGACGAGCTCAACGGTGTCGAGCGAGTCGGCGCCGAGATCATCGACGAAGGACGCCTCCGGTGTGACCTCGTTGGCGTCCACGCCGAGCTGCTCGACGATGATGCTCTTCACCTTTTCTTCGACGGCCATTCCTCATCCCCCTTCTTCGCTGATCCTCAAAAGACGCCGTATTGTTCCCCAGATACCCCCCCGGGGCAAGCCCGGAGAAAGCTACATGTAGAGGCCCCCGGAGACGTTGACGACCGTCCCGGTGACGTAGGACGCCTCGTCGGAGGCGAGGTAGGCGGCGGCGGCCGCGACGTCTGCCGGCGCACCGAGCCGTTCGAGCGGGATCTGGGCGGTCAGCCCCTCCTTCGCCGCGTCGGTCATCTGATCGGTCATCGCCGTCGCGATGAAGCCCGGCGCGATCGCGTTGCAGGTGATGTTGCGCGAGGCGAGCTCGCGCGCCACCGACTTGGTCAAGCCGATGAGGCCCGCCTTGGACGCCGCGTAGTTGGCCTGGCCGGCGTTGCCCATCAGCCCGACGACCGACGTCACGTTGACGATCCGGCCGTAACGCTTGCGCACCATTCCCTTGATCACCGCCTGGGTCAGCAGGAAGACGCCGGTCAGGTTCGTCGCGAGAACCCGATCCCAGGCGTCGCGGCCCATGCGGAGGATCAGGCCGTCTTGCGTCACGCCGGCGTTGTTGACGAGGACGTGGATCTCGCCGTGCGCCGCGAGCGCCGCCTTCACCGCCGCCTCGATCGAGGCCGAGTCCGCGAGGTCGAGGGCGAGCGCGGAGGCCTTGCCGCCCGCCGCTTCGATTTCCGACACCACACGGGACAGGGCGTCCGCCGAACGCGCCGCCGCGAGCACGGTCGCGCCTTCGGACGCGAGCCGCTTCGCGATGGCCTCGCCGATTCCGCGCGAGGCCCCGGTGACGAGGGCGATCCTGCCGTCAAATCGCTTCATGCGGCGGGAGTGTATCCCCCTCCCCCCTCCCGGCGGCAGCGGAAGGGCCGAAGGGTCCGTGCTATTCGGGCTTCGCGACGATGTCCGGCAACTCCGCGCTCCACGCGTCGACGATCGTCCTGGCGACGTCGGCCATGGCGAGGATCGTGGGATGGTCGGGTCCGAAGCCCTCGGCCGTGCTGCCGTCGGTCAAGACGACGAGAACGAAGCGGCCCTTCTTCGTGCGGAGGATGCCGGAGTCGTTGCGCACGCCCGACATCGTTCCGGTCTTTCCGGCCCACAGCGCGCTCGGCGGAAACCGCCGCGCGATGCGCAGCCGGCTCGGGTCCTTGTCGAGATACTCGAAGATCTTCTTCGACGATTCCGGGTCGAGCAGCTCGCCGGTGGCCACGCCGGCCATCCACGCGGCGACGTCGTGCGGCGAGAGGAGCCCGAGGCGGAAGCCCTTCCACGGCGACGGCTCCTCGTCCTTGGACGAGAGCATCGGGATCGTGCCGAGCAGGCGAATGTGGGAGAAGCCGAGAGCGGCCATCCGCGCATTGATCGCGTCCACGCCGAGGCGATGGATCCAGGCATTGGTGGCCGTGTTGTCGGACGGCCCGATCATGAGCGTCGCGAGGTCGTTCCAGGTCGGGTTGAGTCCGGGATCGAGGACGAGCAGTGTCCCGGAGCCGTCGGCCTTGTTGTCGGCCGTGAGCTCCCACCGCTCGGAGAGGTCCACGCGGCCCTCGCGCACGCCGGCCATCGCCTCGGTGATCACCGCGATCTTGATGACCGAGGCCGATTCGAACTCGGCGTCGCCATTGTGCTCGTAGGAGCGTCCCGACTCGAGGTGCCGCGCCGCCACCCCCATGCGGCACTTGCAGCGCGCCTGCGCCGCCGACACCGCCGCGTCGAAGGTGGCCGGGGACGCCGGCCCCGCCGTGGCGCAGCCGTCGAGCGTGAGCACCGCCGCGAGGGACAGGATTCCGAGGCCGGCGGCGATCTTCACCCCGCGTACCCCTCGACCCTGATCCCCCTCTCGATCCTCCGAACCAGGCCGGCGAGAACGCTGCCCGGACCGATCTCCAGGCCTCGGTCCACACCGTCCCGGGCGAGGCGCTGCACCGACTCGACCCAGCGCACGGGCGAATCCACCTGGCGCACCAACGCGTCCCGCAGGCCGCCGCCCTCCGTCGCGGGGGACGCGTCCACGTTCGTCACGACCGGAATCCGCGCGTCGGAGAAGGCGGCCTCTTCGAGCAGCGGCCGCAGGCGCTCGCGCGCCGGCGTCATGAGCGCGCAGTGAAAGGGCGCCGAGACCGGCAACGGGATCGCGCGCTTGGCCCCGCGGGCGAGGCAGGCCTCCGAGGCGCGCTCGACGGCGCCCGCATGCCCGGCGATCACCGTCTGCTCGGGCGAGTTGTAGTTGGCGGGCGACACGACCTCGCCCCGAGCGGCCTCGCGGCATGCGGCCTCGACCTCGGCCGGCGCGAGCCCGACGATCGCCGCCATCGCCCCGACGCCCGGCGCAACGGCGTCCTGCATGAACCGGCCGCGCTCGCGCACGAGGCGCACGGCGACCGGGAAGGCGAGGACGCCCGCGGCGACGTTGGCCGAGTATTCGCCGAGCGAGTGGCCGGCCGCGACGGCCGCCCCCTCGAGGCGCTCCGGAAAGCGGGCGCGCAGGTCCTCCAGGGCGGCGATCGAGTGCGTGAGGATGGCCGGCTGCGTATTGGCCGTGAGCTTGAGCTCGTCCTCGGGTCCCTCGAAGCAGAGCGTCGAGAGCTCGAACCCGAGGGCCGCATCGGCCGCGTCGAAGACCGCTCGCGCCGCCGCCGACGTCTCGTACAGCGCCCTGCCCATCCCGACGGACTGCGAGCCCTGGCCCGGGAACAGGAGGGCGAGCCGGGACATGCGATTACGTTCTCGGAATTCCGAGGTCGAAATTCCGGAGGCCCGTCACCATCGCAACAGGACGCTGCCCCAGACCAGGCCCGCGCCGAACGCGGTCATCAGCACCATGTCTCCGTCCTTCACACGGCCGGCGCTCACGCACTCTTCGAGGGCGATGGGGATCGAGGCCGCCGACGTGTTTCCGTACCGGTCGATGTTCTTGTAGACCTTGGCCGGGTCGATCTTCAACTTGTCGCTGACCGCGTCGATGATCCGCAGGTTGGCCTGGTGCGGAATGAAGAGGTCCACCTGCTGGTGCGTGAAGCCCTGCTCGCCGAGCAGCTCCACGGTGACGTCCGCCATCGCCTTGACGGCGACCTTGAAGGTCTCGTTGCCCTTCATCTTGATGAAGGGCAGCCGCTCCTCGATGGACTTCGGGTCGTTGGCGGGCCGGTCGGAGCCGCCCCCCGGCATGCAGATGAAGTCGTGGTAATTGCCGTTGGCTTTCATGATGCTGCCGAGGATCCCGTGGTCGCCGCGTGTCGCCTGGAGCAGCACGGCGCCGGCCCCGTCGCCGAAGAGCACGCACGTGTTGCGGTCGGTCCAGTCCACGTAGCGCGAGAGGATCTCGCCGCCGATGACGAGGACGTTGCGGGCCTTGCCCGACTGGATGAGGCCGTCGGCGAGGTGGAGCGCATACAGGAATCCGACGCAGGCCGCTCCCACGTCCGAGGCCGCCGCCCGCGTCGCGCCGAGGTTGCGCTGGACGAGGCAGGACGTCGCCGGGAACGGCATGTCGCCCGAGATCGTCCCGACGAGGATCATGTCGAGGTCTTCGGCCTTGACGCGCGAGCGCTTCAAGGCTTGCTCGCCGGCCCGCGTGCAGAGGTCGGAGAAGTGTTCGCCCTCGCTGACGATGTGGCGCTCCCGGATGCCCGTCCGGGACGTGATCCAGTCGTCGGAGGTCTCGACCAGTTTCTCGAGGTCGGCGTTGGAGAGAATTCTTTTCGGCACCGCGGCGCCCGTGCCGAGGATTTTGGCGCGAATCACGGCCTGCCCTGCTACGCCTTGGCCAGCCGCTCTTCGCGCGCAT
>DATMNJ010000338.1:0-2943 GCA_035569175.1 Thermoanaerobaculia bacterium
TCCTCGGGAGCCATCTCGGCGAACGTGCGGTCGCTGCCCTCCGGAACGAAGACGACGTCCCACCCGAACCCGCCGGAACCGCGCGGAGCGCGTGCGATCGCGCCCGGGGTCTCGCCGCGCGCCGTCACGACCTCCCCGCCGTCGCAGTAAGCGATCGCGCAGACGGCCGTCGCGGCGCGGTCGGGAAAGGGATCGAGCATCCTCGCCAGGCCCGCGACGCCGGCGCTCTTTTCGAGCCACTTGACGAGGGCTCCCGGAAAGCCGCCCCATGCCCGGACCGCGAGCCCGCTGTCCTCGACGAGGACGGGCCGGGCGAGCACGGCGTACGCCGCGCGCGCCTTCGCCTCGACGATGTCGGACGGGTCGAGCGCCTGGGGCTCGGGCAGGTCGAGATCGAGCCGCTCGATCTCGAATCCGAGGCGCGCCGCTTCCAGCGCCTTTTCGGCGCGGCTCGTGACGAAGACGAGGGGGAGCGAACGCACGGCGCGATTCTGACACGGCGGACGCGGACGCCCCCGCCCCGACCTGAGCCCGCGCCCCGACCCTTAGAATGAGGCGATGTCTGCGCCCGATCACCCCTGCCCGCGCTGCGGCGCGCCGCTCTCGGCCGATGCCCGCTTCTGCGCCGCCTGCGGCTTTGCCGTCTCCCGCCTGCAACCCGGCCAGGTGCTCGACGGCAAGTATCAGATTCTCGACAAGATCGGCGAGGGCGGCATGGGCGAGGTCTATCGCGCCCGGCACCTGCACCTCGACGAGATCCGCATCATCAAGGTGACCAAGCCGGACACCTCCGGCGACGGGGCGCAGGCCCGGCGGTTCCAGGAGGAGGCGCGCCTGGCCACCCTCGTCCGCCACCCCAACGTCGCCGCCCTCTACGACTTCTCGCGGCAGCCGGATGACTCCTACTACATGGTCTGGGAGTTCATCGACGGCGTCACGCTCGAGGCCTGGCTTCGGCGCAGGGGAAAGCTGCCGCCCGTCCAGGTCCTGGAGGTCGCGCGCCAGGTCCTGGCCGGCCTGGCCGAGATCCACGCCCAGGGCATCGTGCACCGCGATCTCTCGCCCGACAACATCATGCTGCGCGAGCTTTCGGGCGGCCGCCTGCAGGCCAAGATCATCGACCTCGGCATCGCCAAGCGCGTCGCCGCCGAGTCCCTGCAGATGACGGGCACCGGACTCTTTCTCGGCAAGCTCAAGTACTGCTCGCCCGAGCAGGCCGGCGCCCTCCCGGCCGAGCAGGCTCTGGACGGGCGCACCGACATCTACTCGTTCGGCATCGTTCTCTACGAGATGCTCGCGGGCCGGGCGCCGTTCGAGTCGACGACGCCCGAGGGGTTCATCGGAAAACACCTCCATACACCGCCGCCGCCGCTCGACGTGTCCGACCTGCCGCGAAGCCTCGGCGGTCCGCTCGCCGCCGCCGTGGCGAAGACCCTCGAGAAGAAGAGGGAGCGCCGGTACGCGAGCGCGTCCGACCTGGCCGACGCTCTGGCCCGCATCGCTCCGGAGGCGCAGCGGGCCCATCCGCCCGCCGTGGCTCGAACCGCGGCGGACTCCCCGTCCGCGGCACGCGCAACGAGGATCGCGGTGGCATCGATCGCCGCGCTCGCCGTCGCGATGGGGGCGATCGTCGTCGCGCGCCGCTCCGGCACGGTTCGCGGGAGGACCGCGGCGGTCCCGCGCGCGGCAACCGCACTCCTCCAGCCGCCGCCGTCGCCCCCGGCGCAGGAGCCTGCCGCTTCGACCTCGGCGCGGAGCCTGCGCGAGGCCGTCGGATCAGCCGGCGGCCTGATGCCAACGGCACCGTTTGCGGCCGCGGTCACGCCGGCTCCGCCGTCCTCGTCCGAGCCCGGACCGGCGCACCCTCGGCCCGGCGCAGCCACGCCCCCCGAGGCGCAGCGCCTGATCACCCTCTGGAAGGCGCGCCCGAACGAGGCCCGCGCGCGGCGCGCTCTGGAGGTCGCCCGGATGGCCAACGAGGTCGTGGGCGCCTCCCCCGGGGACCCCCGGACCGCCGAGATCGAGGCGACGCTGCCGGCCTACCTGAAGGCCCAGGCCACCGCGGCGCTCGACACGGCGGAGCCGATCATCGCGGTGCTCTACTTCCGCGCCTATCGGGCGCTCGATTTCGCGGCGCCGGACGCCGAGCTCGAGCGCCGTCTCGAGACGCTGCGTCCGCCCGACGTGACGCCCGCCGCGCGGCGCCGGATCCCGTCCCCGCATCCCGACGGCCCGTAGCCCTATCTGTTGCCGAGGACCTTGTAGAGCGGGACCTGCGCGGTGAGGCCCTTCAACGCAAAGAAGCCGAGCTGCGCGCACTCGAACCGGGACTCGACGGCAACGTAGGTCTCGGGCCCGATCACGACGTCGCCGGGCTGCGCCACGAACTCCTCGAGGCGCGCCGCGACGTTCACGGCGTTGCCGAGCACGGTGTAGTCCACGCGCCGCTGCGAGCCGATGTCGCCAACGATGGCCTCGCCGGTGTTGACGGCGATCCGGATCTCGAGAGGCGGATCCCCCCGGGCCGTCCTCTCCTTGTTCCACTGACCGATCTCGGCGCGGATCTTCAGCGCGGCGGCGACGGCCCGGTCGGCATGGTCCGGCTGTTCGAGCGGAGCGCCGAAGAAAGCCATGACCGCGTCCCCGATGAACTTGTCTATCGTGCCGCCGCACGCGAACACGGCGTCCGACGCGAGGGTGAAGAATTCGGTCAGCATGGCCGCGAGACCCTCGACCGGCATCTTCTCGGACCAGGTCGTGAATCCCACGATGTCGGCGAAGAGGATCGTAACGACCTTCGCGCGCACGGGCTTGATGTCGCCGCTGGCGCTGACGTCCGCGATGATCTCCTCGACCACCTGCGGCGAGTGGTACCGCTCGAGTCGGCCGCGGATGCGCTTCTCCTCGAGCACGTGCTCGTGGAGCCGCGCCCGCTCGATCGCG
>DATMNJ010000339.1:0-7760 GCA_035569175.1 Thermoanaerobaculia bacterium
TGGATCGAGGGCGCCAACGGCGAGCTCGGGTTCTACGCGATCTCCGACGGGCGCGGCGGCCCCTACCGGCTCAAGGTGCGGCCGCCCTGCTTCGCGAACATGGCCGCCTTCGAGCGCATGGTGGTGGGCGGCACGGTCTCCGATGCGATCGCAACCCTCGGCACCCTCAACATCATCGCCGGGGAGCTCGACCGGTGAGCGGCGTCATCGACGTCAGCCGGCGCGTCCCGGAGAAGCTGACGCTGCTCCAGAGGCTCTATCTGCCGGAGATCGTGCGCGGCATGTGGGTGACGCTGCGTCACCTCGCGCGCAATCTCGCCAACCGAAAGGGCATGCCGACGATCCAGTACCCCGAGCAGAAGCGCAACTACTCCGGCCGCTTTCGCGGCAAGCACATCCTGAAGGCGCGGGAGGACGGGACGCTCAAGTGCGTCGCCTGCTACATGTGCCAGCAGGCGTGCCCGGCCGAGTGCATCGAGATCGTGGCGGGCGAGCATCCGAAAATCGCTTACGAGAAATACCCGGTCGTCTTCGACATCGACATGATGCGGTGCGTCTTCTGCGGCTTCTGCGTCGACGCCTGCCCCAAGGACGCGATCTGGATGACGCGCAACTACGAGATGGCGTTCTTCACGCGGGAAGACGCGGTCTTTTCGATCGATCGCCTGCGCGAGACGAAGGAGGAGATCGCCACGCACGGCTATGGGTACCGGCCGTATTACCCGGGCGACGGCACGACGCCGCCCTCCGACGCCTCGATGCTGCCGGTCCTCGCGGGCAGCGGGGAGCGCGATCGTCTTCGAGAGGAAGGAATCGCCCTGCCGGATCGGGACCCCGGGGCCGGTCCGTTGAACGCCCCGTCGCAGGCCTCGAAGGCCGGCGCCTTCCCGGCCTAGGCGCGGTCCCGCCGTGCCCCTGTTCGCCGGCCGCGGCGTCGCCGCGCTGACGGGGATTTCGGCCGCCGAGTGGCGCGAGGTGCGAGCCGCCTTTCCCCGGCTGCCGCGCGGCTGCGGCGGGCTCGCGGCGGCGCGGCGGCTGCTCCTCGCGCGTCTGGCCGCCCGGAAGCTGGCGAGCGGACGCTGGAGGGCGCAGCTCGAAGGGGCGCCGCCTTCGCCCCGGCCGACCGTGTACGTCAGCGCTCACCTCGGCTCGCTGCAGGCCCTGCGCTACACGCTGCGCGCCCGCCGGGTCCCCGCCGCCACCGTCCTCGGCCCATACAACCTCGACCGGCCGGCAGCCGAGCGGCAGGACCGCCTGTTCGACGAGCACCATCCGCTCGACTTTCCGCATGTCTTTCCCGCCACGCGAGCGCACCGACTGCGATCGGCCCTGGCGACCGGCAGCCTCATCCTCGCGGCCGACTTGCCGGCCACGGGCGACGTCGAGATCCCGTTTCTGGGAGGGAGCCTTCGCCTCGATCGGCGCCCGTTTCGCCTCGCGCGCACCGTCGGAGTGCCGTGCCGCCCCGCTTTCTTGACGTTGCCCGCGGGGCGCTGGACCCTCACCCTCGGCGACCCTCTCCCGGCCGGAGAGGCTGCCGCGCTCGAGGCCTACGCCCACTGTCTGACGGAGGTGGCCCGACGGTCGCCGCTCGACCTCGACGGGACCGTGTACCTGAATCTCGCGCGGAGGCGGACGCCGGGTTGACGGCCCCGGTCAGTTGGTCGGCGCGTGCCCGTCGGTGCGGTGAACCGATTCCACCGTGACCTTGATCTCGTCATCCGAGAGGCCCTTGTCCTTGAGCTGCCCGGCCAGGCGCGCCTCGGAGAGGCAGATCCCGCAGCCGGCGGCGTGCGTGTTGGTGAAGCAGGTCAGGAGCGTCTTGTGGTGGAACATCGGGCTCTCGGCGCACTCGCAGTAGCAGTGGATCCGATCGAGCGTCGCGGGGTACTTGCGGGCGATCTCGTAGCCCTCGGCGACGGCCGGCTCGGCGCCCTTGCCGACGCGAACGGGGTCGAGCGTCGCCGCGCGCTCCTTGCACGTCGTGCAGGAGTTCTGGGGCGCGGCCGTGGGCGTGGGCCTCGGGGCCGCAGCGACGAGCAACGCCGCGACCAGCAGGAAGGCGGCCGTCGGGATGCGCCGCGTCATGGCACCCTGAACACCGTCTGTCATCCCGAGCGGAGCGAAGAATCCCGGGCTTGGCGGCCACGGGATCGAGTCGAGCTCACTTGAGGGCTTCCATGATCTCGTCGAGGGCCGTCTTCGGGGGGCGCAGGCGGGCATCGGGCACCGACACGATGGGCTCGCCCTCGACACCGGACAGCTCCAGGAAGTCCTTCTTCTGGGGCGCCACGTAAATGAGGCCGGTCAGGAACTCGGTCTTCTCCTGCGCCTCCTGGCACAGCGCCAGGGCCTTGCCCTTGTCGGTCGCGTCGTAGTCCTCGCGCAACTTGCGCAGGCGGATGTGCGAGCCGTCGTGGAGCTCGACGTCCTGCGTCGTGCCGGGGTCGTAGTCGACCGCGATGTCCTCGTAGTACGGGATGAACCCGATCTCGTGGATCGGAATCTCGTGGTCCTTGGCCCACTTGTAGGACTTGGTCGAGCTGTCGTGGTTGTTGAAGGTCACGCAGGGGGAGACCACGTCGAGCAGGGCCGTCCCGCGGTGCGCGAGAGCGCCCTTGAGCAGTCCCACGAGCTGCTTCATGTCGCCCGAGAACGACCGGGCCACGTAGCCGCAGCCGAGCTCGATCGCGATCGCGCACAGGTCGATCGCCGGCAGGTCGTTGACGGCGCCGGTCTTCAGCTTCGATCCGGCGTCGGCCGTGGCGGAGAACTGGCCCTTGGTGAGCCCGTAGACGCCGTTGTTCTCGACGATGTAGACCATCGGGACGTTGCGCCGCAGCAGGTGCACGAACTGGCCGGCGCCGATCGACGCCGTGTCGCCGTCGCCGGAGACGCCGATCGCGAGCAGGCCCGGGTTGACCATCACGGCTCCGGTGGCCACGGCGGGCATCCGGCCGTGCACCGCGTTGAAGCCGTGCCCGCGGTCGGCGAAATAGGCGGTCGTCTTCGACGAGCAGCCGATGCCGGACATCTTGGCGACCTTGTGGGGCGGGATCGACATCTCGTAGAGCGCCTGCGTGATCTGGCGCGTGATGACGTCGTGGCCGCAGCCGACGCAGAGGGTGGACTTGGACCCACCGTACTCCTTGACGGAGAGGCCGACGCGGTTGACGGGCGGGGCCTTGGGTTCGGCGGTGGAGGACATTTTACCGTTTCTCCCCGGCCTCGATGCCCTCGATCACCGTTTCGGCGTCGAGGGGGAAGCCATCGTAGTGGCGGATCGAGCGGAGCTTCAGCGCGTCGGCGCCGAGCTCGAGGCGCAAGAGGTCGTACATCTGGCCGTCGCGGTTCTGGTCCACAACGTAGACGCGGTCGTGGGCGGCGACGAAGGCGGCGGTCTCCGGCGTGAAGGGGAGGGCGCGCAGACGCAGGTAGCCCGTCTGGAAGCCCTTGCGGCCGAGAATGACGCGCGCCTCCTCGACGGCGAAGTCGGACGAGCCATAGGCGATCACGGCCACGCGCGCGCCGGGTGCGTGCGCGACGACGGGGCGCGGCACGAACTTCTTCGCCGTCTCGAACTTGCGCGCCAGGCGGTCCATGTTGTTCTTGTAGTCGTCGGGCCGCTCGGTGTACAGGGCGCGCTCGTTGTGGCCGGAGCCGCGCGTGAAGTAGGTGGCCGCGAGCGAGTCGATGAACCCCGGCAGCGTGCGCCAGGGGATCCCGTCGCCGTCCACGTCCCGGTACCGCGCAAACTCGCGGAACTTCGCGACGTGGGCCTCGAGCTCCTCCTTCGTCTTGAGGACCTTGCCCCGGTCGATCGGCTTGTCCGAGTACGAGAACGGGTCGGCCATCCAGTTGTTCATCCCGAGATCGAGGTCCGACATCAGGAACACCGGGGTCTGAAAGCGCTCCGCGAGGTCGAAGGCGTCCATGGACATCGAGTAGCACTCCTCGACCGACCCGGGAAGCAGGAGGATGTGCTTCGCATCGCCGTGGCCGAGGTAGTAGGTCGAGGTGATGTCGCCCTGCATCGTCCGCGTCGGCAGCCCCGTCGAGGGGCCCACGCGCTGCACGTCCACGATCACGGCCGGGACCTCGGCGTAGTAGCCGAGGCCCGTGAACTCCGACATGAGCGAGATGCCCGGGCCGGAGGTCGTCGTCATCGCCCGGGCCCCGGCCCAGCCGGCGCCGAGGACCATGCCGAGCGCGGCGAGCTCGTCCTCGGCCTGGACGACGGCGAAAGTGAGCTTGCCGGTCTCCGGATCGAGGCGGTGCTTGCCCGCGTAGTCGATGAGCGATTCCGCCAGCGACGAGGACGGGGTGATCGGATACCAGGCGAGGAACTGGACGCCGGCCATCATGCAGCCGATTGCCGAGGCCGCGTTGCCCTCGATGATGATCTTGCCCGCCGTCGCGTTCATCCGTTCGAGGCGGAACGCGTCGCGCTTTGTCAGGTTCTTCTCGGCCCACTCGAGGCCGCCGCGGATCGCCTTCATGTTGATCTCGACGGCGGCGGCCTTGCTCTTGAACTGCTTGGCCACGGCCTTCTCGATCTCGGCCAGGTCCACGCCGAGCAGCCACGCGGCGACGCCGACGTAGATCATGTTGATCGCCAGGCGGCGCAGCTTGCCGTCCTGGACGAGCTCGAGGACGAGCTTCTGGAAGGGAACGGGGTAAAAGACGACGTCGCTGCGCAGGGTGTCGAGCTTCAGGCTCTCCTCGTAGATCACGGCGGCGCCTGGCGCGACGGTCTTGACGTCCTCGTGCGCGGTCTCCGGGTTCATGCAGATCAGGACGCCCACGTCGCGGCGCCGGGCGATGAACCCTTCCTTCGAAGCCCGGATCGTGAACCAGGTCGGAAGGCCCTGGATGTTGGAGGGGAAGAGATTCTTGCCCGAGACCGGAATGCCCATCTGGAAGATCGCCCGCATCAGGATCGAGTTGGAGGACTGCGACCCGGAGCCGTTGGCCGTCGCCACGTGGATCGAGAAGTCGTTGATGACCGGGGGCCGGCTCGCGGGCTCGGAGCGCTTCTCTTCGAGAACGGCGGTGGACATGCTTCTCCTTATGGCGGGTAGCGACCCGCGGGAGCTCGAATGATACCAAAGGGATACGGCCGGCGGGCCCCGGGCCCGCGCGGATAGAATCCGCGTCCGGAGGGCCCGTTCAATGCGCGTCCGTCACCTGACCATGGCCTGTGTTCTCGCCGCCGCGCCGATGCTTTCGGCCGCGGAAAGACCCCTGCGCTTCGAGGAGCTGGCGAAGATCAAGCGCGTCGGGGCGTTCTCCGTCTCGCCCGACGGCCGAGAGGTCGCGTTCGCCGTCTCGACGCCGGACGTCGACGCCAACACCTCCCGGTCCGCGATCTGGACGATCGCGGCGTCGGGCGGTGAGGCGCGGCGCGTGACGGCGGGCGAAAAGCGTGACGGCGACCCGAAGTTCTCCCCGGATGGGCGCCGGCTCGCGTTTCTCTCCAACCGCGAAGCCGGATCTCAGATCTGGGTCCTCGACCTTTCGGGAGGCGACCCGGTTCGCGCGACCTCGTTTCCCACGGAGGTGTCCGACTACACCTGGTCTCCGGACGGGAAGTGGTTCGTCATTTCCTCGGACGTCTTTCCGGACTGCGCCGACACGGCCTGCCTCGAGAAGACGCTCAAGGCCCGCGAGACCGCGAAGGTCCGAGGCCGCGTGGCCGAGCGGCTGCTGTTCCGGCACTGGGACTCGTGGAAGGACGGTACGCGCACGCACATCTGGAAGGTGCCGGCCTCGGGTGGCGGGGCAGCGGTGGACCTGACGCCCGGCGACCGCGACGCTCCGCCCTTTCACGTCGGCGGCGGCGTCGACTGGGACGTCTCGCCCGACGGCCGCGATCTCGTCTACGCCACCAACCCGGACAAGGTCGAGGCCCTCTCGACCAACTCCGATCTCTGGATCGCTCCCTCTGCCGGGGGCGGCGCGCCGAAGAACCTCACGGCCTCGAACCCCGCCTTCGACGGCTCGCCGCGTTTCTCGCCCGACGGCAAGTGGATCGCCTACCGCGCCCAGACGCGGCCGGGCTTCGAGTCGGACCGCTTCCGCCTCATGCTCCTCGACCGGGGGACCGGTCAGACGCGGGGCCTGACCGACGACTTCGACTTCTGGGTCGACGATTTTCGCTGGGCACCGGACTCGAGGTCCCTCGTGTTCGCATCGCAGGTGCGCGGGCGGGAGACGCTCTACCGCGTGGCCCTTGCCGGCGGCGCTCCGGCTGCGCTCTGGACCGGAGGTTCGGTCGCCGGGCTCGCGGTGGCCGGCGGGCGCGTCTTTTTCGGCGCGACGTCGCTCTCGCGCGCGCCCGAGATCTGGAGCGTCGGAGTGGACGGGAAGGCCCCGGCGGCCCTGACCCACGTCAACGACGCCCTCTTTCGCGAGCTCGCCCTCGGGGAGGTGTCCGAGCGATTCACCGACTCGTCCGACCGGCGCAAGCTCCAGGCCTGGGTCGTGAAGCCGCCGTTCTTCGATCCGGGAAAGAAGTATCCGGCGGTCTTCCTCATCCACGGCGGCCCGCAGGGCGCCTGGATGGACGGCTGGTCCACCCGCTGGAATCCGGAGGTCTGGGCGGCGTACGGCTACGTCGTCTACGCGGCCAATCCCCGCGGCTCGACCGGGTTCGGCCAGGACTTCGTGGACGCGATCAGCGGCGACTGGGGCGGGCAGGCCTTCGACGATCTCATGCGGCAGGCCGACGATCTCGAGTCGCTGCCGTTCGTGGATCGGACGAAGATTGGCGCGGCCGGCGCGTCCTACGGCGGCTACATGATCAACTGGATCGCCGGGCACACGAACCGCTTCCAGGTCCTCGTCTCGCACGACGGGGTCTTCGACCTCGGCTCGGCGAACCTCGAGACCGAGGAGCTCTGGTTCGCCAATTGGGAGTTCAAGGGCTGGCCGTGGACCTCCGACCAGTACCGCAGGTGGAGCCCAATGGAATCCGCCGCGAAGTTCAAGACCCCGATGCTCGTCATCACGAGCGAGCGCGACTACCGGGTGCCGTTCGGGCAGGGTCTCCAGCTCTTCACCGCCCTGCAGATCCAGGGCGTGCCCTCGAAGCTCCTGACGTTTCCGGACGAGGGCCACTGGGTCCTGAAGCCCGGGAACTCCTGCCTCTGGCACAACACCGTCATGGACTGGCTGCACCGGTACCTGGGCGGGGCGGAGGCGGACCCGAAGGGCCTGGCCCTGGCGTACAGCGTCACCCGGTGACCGGCGGCGAACCCCGCTCGCGGACACTCTCGTCCTCGTGCAGCCGCTGGCGGGCCGCGACGACGCCGGATCGCCCGAGGTAGCCCACCAGCCGAGCCGGGTCGTCGCGGGCGACGACCGGGAGGCGGCCGATGCCGTTGGACAGCATTCGCGTGACGGCCTCCCGGATGAGCTCGTCCTCGTAAGCGACGATCGGATTTCGGGTGCCCGCGTCGATCACGCCGGCCGATCCGGACGGGTCCCTGGCGAGAGAGCGCATGAGGTCGCTGCGCGTGACGATGCCGACGAGCCGGCCGTGGCCATCGAGGATGGGCGTGCCCTGGCGGCGAGCCAGCTCCGGATCCGCGCCGGCGACGCGGCGGGCCAGCTCCGCCACGCTCATCGCGGTCGGCACCGTCGGCACCTCGCGGTCCATGACTTCGCCGACACGATGGATGTCGAAGGGGTCCACCGAATACTCACGAAAGACGTGGTGGCCGCGGCGGGCGATTTTCTCGGTCAGGATCGAGCGGCGG
>DATMNJ010000340.1:0-4198 GCA_035569175.1 Thermoanaerobaculia bacterium
GCATCGGCCGATTTGCCGAGCTTGTCGTCGGCCTCCGCGATGAGCCGGTAGACCTCGGGGTCGGTCGAATTGCCGGCCCGCTTGAGGTCGAAGAGAGCGTCTTCGGCCTTTCCATCAGCGAGCTTGGCCTTCGCGGACCGCTTCAGCTCGTCGATGTCGATCGGAGGGATGTTCGCTCCGGCGACCTCGGCGCGGACGGTGGCGGCGAGGTTGGCGAAGTCCGGGCTGTAGAAGTCGGGGATCACACGGAGGTCGGGCCGCGCGACGAGCGCCGCCTTCAACTCTTCCCGGGCGCTCTTGGAATTGCCGGCGATGTAGTACGCCCACGCGCTCTGGAGGTGCAGGTCGCCCTTGCGGTCCGTCGGGACGCCGGCCGTCTCGGCGGCCTTCGCGTATTTCTCCCCGGCTTCCTTGAAGCGGCCGGAGTCGAATGCCTTCTTCGCATCGGACTCGAGGCGGGCCGCGTCCTGCGCGAACGCGAGCGCGGCGAAGAGGACGCCGAAGATCAGGGCGAGGGCGCGGCGCATCAGTTGCCCCCCGGGGGAGCGGGCGCGGGCGGTGCGGGAGTCCACGTCTTTGGCGAACCGTCGGCGACCGTGACCTTCTCGGTGAGCGGGTTCATGCCCTCCCGGGAGAGGGTGACGGTGTACGTCCCGGGAGCCAGCTGCAGGTGCGCGGCGTCCGGAAGCCGGCCGCGAAACTTGCCGTCCACCAGGACGTTCGCGCCGTTCCACTGCGGTGCCTCGATGACGAGCATCGAGACCGGGAACTGGTAGTGGATGCGGTCCTCGGACCGGGGCCCGACCTGGAACTTCTTCTCGTGCACCGGATAGCCCTTCGCCTCGAAGCGCACCGTGTGCTCACCGGCATCGAGTTGGAGCGTGCGGGCCGGAACGGACGGGCCGATCACTTTTCCATCGATCGAGAGCGTGGCAACCGGCACGGAGGAGAACTGTATCTTGAATTTGCGAGCGGGCTCGGCCTTGGCGGGGATGCTCGGCGCCGCCGGGGGAGCCGCGGGGACGGCGGCCGGTGCCGCGGTCGCAACGGGGGGTGGGGCCTTCGCGGCCTCCCCCTCGCCGAGCTTCGGCTCCGGAAACTCGATTGCCGCCGTCGTCGCCGGCGCGGGCGCGCGGGTCGCGGCCGGGGCGGGTGCGGGCTTGGCGGCCTCGGGCTCCCTGTTGAGGACCCGGTAGATCTCGGCGCCCGCCACGCCCAGAACGAGGATCGCGGCGAGGATCGTCAGGCGAGTCTTTCGCACCGCGGCCACAGCCCCCGTCGTCTCGGTCGTGATGCGGGGTCCGCCCGACGACGAGGCCTGCTGGGTCGCGGTCTGCTCGCCGGCCGCCTCGGCGTTCGGATCCCGGAAGTTGACCAGCTCGAGGGGAGGACGGGCGCCGGAGATGGATCCCGACGTCGGGGTGGCATCCGGCGCGGCCACCCGCGCCAGCGCACCGGAGGGCGGCCGGACGTGCATCGGGCTCACGCCGCTCGACGGGGTCGCGAGCGTCGGGTCTTCGTCGGCGACCTCGGGCCGCAACGTCCGCACCGTGTCCGGAAGAACCTGCGTCACCGGGTATCGGCCCGAGGCTCCCGTGAGCTCGCGGTGGATGTCCTGCAGATCGCGGCGCATCTCTTCCATCGTGGGGTAGCGATCGGCCGGGCTCTTCGCGAGCGCGCGGTTGACGGCGGCGACGAGTGCCGGTGGGGCATCCTGCGCCAGGGTCTGAAGGGCCTCGGGGCTCTCGTTCAGGATCTTGTAGAGAATCGTGGACAGGTGCTCGCCGCGAAAGGGCTTGCGGTAAGCGAGCAGCTCGTACGCGAGGACCCCCATCGCGAACACGTCGGTGCGGCGGTCGATCGCTTCGCCCCGGATCTGTTCGGGAGCCAGGTACGCCGACGTCCCGAGCGTGATGCCCGTCTGGGTCAGGTTGGACTCGGTCTGCAGCGACTTGGCGATCCCGAAGTCCATGACCTTGACCGTTCCGTCCTCGAGGATGCGGATGTTGGCGGGCTTGACGTCCCGGTGGATGATGCTGGCGCTGTGGGCGTAGCCGAGCCCCTCGGCGATCGCCATGAGGATCTCGATCTTGCGCGAGACCGGAATCGGGTCGCCCCGCTTGATTTTCTTGTCGAGGTCCTCGCCGGTCAGGAACTCCTGGACGATGTAGGGGATCCCGTTTTCGACGCCGAAGTCGTAGATCGTCGTGATGTTCTTGTGGTGGAGATTCCCGGCCAGCTCCGCCTCCCGGAAGAACCTGTGCTTGATCTCGTCGTCGTTGACTTGACAGGTCTTGATGGCGACGGTGCGCTTGATGAACGGGTCGCGGCCCCGGTAGACGGCGCCGAAGCCGCCCACACCGATCTGCTCGGAGACTTCGTATTTTCCGATTTTTTCGAGCATTCCCCCGCCGCCCAGGTCCCTAAGTGTAAACGAAGCCGCGAGCACCCGAAACCTCTGTCCGACAAGGGCTTCCCCTCGGTAGACTCTGCCCGGTGAAGCGAGGACAACTGGCGCTGCTCCTGGCGGCCGGCCTGGCCGCGCTGCCGGCGTGCCGCAAGCTCGAGACGCAGCAGCGCGGTGCGGTGGAGGCCCTTCGGGCGCGCGTTCGACCCCAGTTCCAGCCTCCCGCGGATGGTCTGCTGACGGACGCTCAGATCGACATGTTTCTCAAGGTCCGGCAGGCGGCGGGGCGACGGCCCCCTTCGGACGCCGCGGCGGAGGCGGGGGCGGACCCGGTCGAGTTCGCGTGGGTCCGAGCGCGGATCACGGAGGCGCTCCTCGCGCTCGACGCCAGGCAGGTGGCCGATTCCGCGTCCGAGGCCTATGCAGCCGCTCTCGCGAGGCTCAAGGAAACGCGGCGCGCGACGCGCGACGCGAAGTCGGCCTCGCGGCTCGACGGCGAGATTGTGGCGCTCGAGCGCGAGCGCGCGGCCCTGCGGCGCGGCGAGGCGGGCAGCCCGGCGAGCCGGAACGCCGCGCGCGTTGCGCCGAGGCGCGCCGACCTCGAACGGGTCGGCCCATGACGCCGCTCGAAGACTTCCTCGCATCGGAGATCGAGGCGGGATTCTTTCCGGGGGCCGTCGCGCTGGTCGGGACGGCCGAGCGCGTGCTCGCGGAATCCGTGGCGGGCGACGCCGCCATCGAGCCGTCGCGCGCCGCCGCCGACGTCGACACCCTGTACGACCTCGCCAGCCTGACCAAGCCCCTTTGCACGGCGGCGCTCCTCGCCGCCAACGCCGACGCCCTGCCGCTCGACGCCGTTCCCGGCAGATACCTCGCGGAATGGAAGAAGACGCGCTATGCCGGCATCACGCTCGAGCACCTCCTCACGCACACGTCCGGCCTCGCGGCGTGGTACCCGCTCTACGTGCGCGGCGAAGGCGTCCAGGCGTACCGGCGCACCCTGGGGGAAATGGAGCCGGAGGCGGCGCCCGGCGCGCGCGTGATGTACAGCGACCTCAACTTTCTGGTGCTCGGCGAAATCCTGGAGCAAGTGCTCGGAGGGCCCTTCGACGCGGCGTTCGATGTCCTGGTCGCGCGGCCCGCCGGCTCGAGGGCGCGGTTCCTGCCGCCGGAGGCCGCGGCCACGGCGGCCACCGAGAGGGACGACCGCTTCGAGCGCGCCATGACGGAGGTCCGCGGCCTCTCGTACACGCGGTTTCGGACCGGCGTCGTCCGCGGAGAAGTTCACGACGGCAACGCCTTTCGCCGCGGCCAGGTGGCCGGGCACGCGGGCCTCTTCGGTTCCGCGCGCGACGTCTGGGCACTCGCGCGCGCGTGGCTCGAGCCCGGCCGCGTGGACTTTGGCCGCGACCGCACGCCGGCGCTCTCGGAGGCCCGGGGTCTGGCGTGGCAGGGCCGCCGGGGCGCCGGGTCTGCGATCGCAGCGATGTCGGAGCGGGCGTTCGGCCACACCGGTTTCACGGGCACCTCGGTCTGGATCGACCCGGACGCCGGACTGATCAGCGTGCTGCTGACCAACCGCATCCATCCCGAGGTGCGCGAAGTGCCGTTCAACGAGGCGCGCCAGCGCTTCCACGCCTCGGTGTACGCCGCGTTTGCCTGAGGTAGACTCCCGCTTCCTATGGCGTCCAACGCTTCGGACATCGTCATCCTCGAAGGCGCCCGGACCCCGATGGCGGAGTACAACGGCAGCTTCTCCGACGTTTCGGCGATCGATCTCGGGGTCCTGGC
>DATMNJ010000341.1:0-10420 GCA_035569175.1 Thermoanaerobaculia bacterium
GAGATGGCGCGGCGCCGCTCTCTCGAGCTCTCGCTCGCGCGCATCGAAGACCTCCTCGGTAAGACCGACAACCCCGTCCGCAAGCTCGCCCTCGAGACGGCCCGCGCGGAGCTGCTGGAGCGGCTCGCGTCGAGCACCGTCCCTGCCGCTCCGCGATGAGGGTCGCCACCTGGAACGTGAACGGGATCCGCGCGCGCGAATCCCAGGTGCGGGACTGGATCGCCCGGGACCGGCCCGACGCGGTGTGCCTGCAGGAGATCAAGGCCAAACCCGAGCAGATCCCCGGAATGCTCTTCGAGGCGGAGGGCTACTGGTGCTACTGGCACGGCGGGGGCGGCTACTCCGGCGTCGCGCTGCACGTTCGCAAGGAGCTCTGCCCGGAGCGGCCGATGTTCAGCCATCCCGAGTTCGACCACGAGACGCGCATCGTGGCGGCGGACATCGGCGGCGTGACCGTCGCCTCGGTTTACGTTCCCAACGGCGGCAAGGATTATCCCGCGAAGCTGCGCTTTCTCGAGGCGCTCGAGGGATACGCCCGGGAGCTTCGCGCGGCGGGCAAGGAGCTCCTGATCTGCGGCGACCTGAACGTCGCCCCCACCGACCGCGACGTCCACCCGCGTGAGCGGAAGGCCGGCGCGATCGGGCAGCGCGAGGACGAACGCGCGCTCCTCGAGAAGGTGATGTCCCACGGCCTCGTGGATCTCGGGCGAGCGCTCGATCCCGACAATGAGGGCCTCTACACGTGGTGGCCGCCGTGGCGCAACATGCGGCAGCGCAACATGGGATGGCGGATCGACTTCATCCTGGCCAGCGAGGCGCTCGCGAAGCGGGCGACGGCGTGCGTCGTGCGCGCGGACGTCGGCACGAGCGATCACGCCCCGGTCGTCGCCGACTTCGGCGGCCCCGCCTGAGCCGGCCGTCCGGCTCGTTCCCGGGTTTTCGGTAGTATCGGCGGCCAAACCGCATCGGCCTAGCTAGAAGGAGGCAGCTCGTGACGAGACACCGCGTCGGTCTGATCGCAGGAATCGCGCTCGTCGCCGGCGCGATGTCGGCGTTCGCGGCCGAGGACCCCCGCGTCGCGCAGGTCGAGAACGGCCTCCGGCCGCCGGTGCTGCTCGAAGGCGACAAGACGTGGTCGCTGGCCGAGCGGATGAAGCACTTCGGCGTCAACGGCGTCAGTATTGCCGTGATCCGCGACTCGAAGATCGAGTGGGCGAAAGGCTACGGCCTCGCCGACGTCGAGGCGAAACAGCCGGTGACGCCCGCGACCCTCTTTCAGGCAGGCTCGATCAGCAAGCCCGTCGCCGCCATGGGCGCGCTCGCGCTCGTCCAGGACGGAAAGCTCACGCTCCAGGGCGACATCAACCAGTACCTGAAGTCATGGAAGGTTCCGTCCAACGCGCACACCGCGAAGGCTCCGGTCACGCTCGAGGAGCTCCTCTCGCACACCGCCGGCCTGACGGTGCACGGCTTTCCCGGTTATGCCGCGGGCGCTCCGGTGCCGACGGTCCCGCAGGTGCTCGATGGCGCGCCTCCCGCGAACACCGCGCCGGTGCGTGTGGACGTCGACCCGGGGACGCAGTACGAGTACTCGGGCGGCGGTTACACGATCGCGCAGCTCGCGATGACGGACGTCACGGGCCAGGCGTTTCCGGCCCTGATGCAGAGGCTCGTCCTCGGCCCCCTCGGGATGAAGGAGAGCACCTACGAACAGCCGCTGCCGGCGGGTCTCGTCGCGGGCGCCGCGGCCGGCTATGCGAGTGACGGAAAGCCGGTCGTCGGCAAGCGGCACGTCTATCCCGAGATGGCGGCGGCGGGGCTCTGGACGACCGCGTCGGACCTCGCGCGTTTCGCGATCGGGCTGCAGAAGATGCTCGGCGGAAACAAGGGCCCGCTCACGAAGGCGTCCGCGGAAAACATGGTCACGCCCCGCCGTGACGACTATGCCCTCGGCCTCGGGATCCGCGACGAGGGCGGCTCGAAGTACTTCATGCACGGCGGCGCCGACGAGGGCTTCCAGGCCCAGCTCGTCGCGAGCCAGAACCGGGGCTACGGCGCGATCGTGATGACCAACTCCGACGCGGGGCACTTCCTGATGGACGAGATCATCCGCGCGATCGCCGCGGCGTACTACTGGGAGGGTTACCAGATCGAGCCGATGGCCATCGCGAAGATCTCGCCCGAGTCGCTCGCCGCCTTCGCCGGCCGGTACCGCGTCGACTCCGACACGATCCTCGTCGTCGCGCCCGCGGGCTCCGGGCTCGAGGTGAAGGTGGCGCTCGGCGAGACCTTCGCCCTGCTGCCGGTCTCCGCGCAGGCCTTCGTCCGGCGCGACGAGGAGACGCGGTACACCTTCGGCCGGCGTCCGGACGGCGGCGCCCAGGTGGTCGTCTCCGACCGGACGAAATCGCTCACCGCGCCCCGGGTCGGTCCTGGCACGCGCGTGCCGGCCGAAGATCTCCAGGACGGACGGCTCGACGCGGCCGCGGCCGGTTACCGGAAGCTCAAAGAGGCCAACGCGTCGGATCCCGCCGTGGCCGAGCAGCGCTTCAACCGGATCGGATACGAGGATCTTCAGAAGAAGGACTATCCGAAGGCGATCGCCGCCTTCCAGCTGAACACCCAGCTCTATCCCGACTCGGCGAACACGTACGACAGCCTCGGCGAGGCGCTCGAGGCCAGCGGCGACAAGGCCGGCGCGATCGCGATGTACCAGAAGACCCTCGAGGTCGCGGGCAAACAGGGCGAGGTCGGACAGAACGGCACGGCGAAGGTGCATGCGCAGGCCCGCCTGAAGGAGCTCGGCGCGGCGCAGTAGGAGACGCGTGTCGGGGGTGCAGCGGCTAAGATCGCCGGCATGATTCCTCTCGGAGACATTCGCGCCGCGGCGGCTCGTCTGGCCGGGCGCGTGCATCGGACGCCGCTGCTGTCCTCGTCCCAGCTCGGCGAACGCGCGGGCGTTCGGGCGTGGTTGAAGTGCGAGAGCTTCCAGAAGACCGGCTCGTTCAAGGCGCGCGGCGCGCTCAACAAGGTCCTGTCCCTTTCGGACGCCGAGCGGGCGCGCGGCCTGGTCACCGTGTCCGCCGGGAACCACGCCGCGGCCGTCGCCTGGGCGGCGCGGGCGGCCGGCTGCGTGGCAGTCGTCGTGATGCCGACCGACGCGCCGCGGTCCAAGATCGAGGCGGTCGAGGGCTATGGCGCCGAGATCGTCTTCCACGCCGACCGGCCGACCCTTTTCGACAAGCTGCACGAGGTCCGGATCGCCCGCGGCCTCACCTTCGTGCATCCGTTCGACGATCCCATCGTCCTCGCCGGCGCGGGGACGGCCGGTCTCGAGATCGCCGAAGATCTCCCGGGCGTCGGGCTCGTCGTCGTTCCGGTCGGCGGCGGGGGCCTGCTCGGCGGGGTCGCGTCGGCGATCCGGCAGGCGAGGCCGGGCGCTCGGATCGTGGCGGTGGAGCTCGAGGCCGGACCCGGACTCGGCCCGGCCCTCGCGGCTGGAAAACCGGTCCCGGTGCCGCGGCCCTCGACGCTCGCCGACGGGATGACGCCGCCCTTCGTCGGGGCGCTCGCGGTCGAGATCGCCCGCGAGGCGGTGGACGAGATCGTCACCGTCACCGAGGCGGAGATCATCGAGGGCATGCGCTTCCTCATGACCCGCGCAAAGCTCTACGTCGAGGGCTCCGGGGCCGCCGCCACGGCGGCGCTCCTGGCGGGAAAGGTCCGCGTGCCGGCCGGAACGGCCGTCGCGATTCTCGTCTCGGGCGGCAACGTGGACCTCGAAAAACTCGCGGTCCTCGCTCGGGCCTGAGCTCTCCGGCCAGAGGTCAGACGGTCGTCGTCCGCGTCGACCGGTCCCCGTCGAGGAACCGCGCGAGGTCGGCCGAAAGGTCCTCGGCCGCCGCGTAGCGGCTGGCCGGTTCGACTGCCATGGCGCGCAGGACGATCGCTTCGAGGGCGGGCGCGATGGACGGGTCGCGCCGCCGAGGGGGCCGCGGCTCCACGCGGGCGGCGCCCCGCGCTCGGCGCTCGGCGTCCGGCCCCTCGAAGGGAGCGTGGCCCGTCAGGAGGAAGTAGAGGATCCCGCCGAGGGCGTAGACGTCCGCCGGCGTGCCGATCCGATCGGCGGCGCCCTCGGCCTGCTCCGGCGCCATGTATTCCAGCGTCCCGATGACGGTTCCGTCCGCCGTCGCGTCCGACGGGGAAACAGCGATGCCCTCCGGCAGCGAGGGGACCGGGCCGCCTTCGAGCGCCTTCGCGACGCCCCAATCCATGACGAGGACCTCACCGAAGGCGCCGACCATGACGTTCTCGGGCTTCAGGTCGCGGTGCACGACACCGCGGTCGTGGGCGAACGCGACGGCTTCGCAGACGCGGCGCAGGGTCCGCAGCCGCTCCGGCAGGGTCAGCGACGGCGCGAGCTCGTCCAGGCGCCTCCCGTCCACCCGTTTCATCGCATAGAAGATCCGGCCGTCGGGCAGCGCCCCCGCATCGTGGACGGGGACGATTCCGGGGTGCTCGAGGCGGGCGAGCACGCGGGCCTCGTTCCACATCCGCTCGGCGGCGCCCGGCCGCGCGGCGGCGGTCACGACGACCTTCAGGGCCACGCGCCGCTCGAGCACGGTGTCTTCCGCGAGGTACACGGTGCCCATTCCTCCGCGGCCGAGCTCCTCGAGAAGCCGGTACTTCGTCTGGCCGAGATCCGGCCACTCGGCGACGCGCCGCAGGTGTTGCACGGTGCGGTCCGAGAGCCACCTCATGGCGCCGGGCTTCCGAGGAGGCTGCGCGCCTCGTCGCGGAACTCGTGATCGTTGGCGGTGATCTCCCGCAGGGTCTCGAGGACGATGCGGCGGAATTCGCGCCGCGCGAAGGCGAGGAAGTTCGTCACCTGCGTGACGGGCAGATGCATCTGCTCGGCGAGCTTCTCGTAGGTGAGCCTCTCGTCCGGTTCGCGGTCGAGCTCGTAGCGTTCGAACAGGACGAACGGAAGCTCCTTACCGCGCAACGCGCACTCCTCGCGCAGCTTGTCGACGGCGAGGGAGAAGAGGTTGCGCACGAACTCGTCGTGGAAGCACTGCTCGGGCGTGCGGCCGCCGGCGGGCTCCCCGCGGGCAAGCTCGCTCTCGGCGTCTTCGAAGTCGAGCGAGAGCAACGGCGCATCCGGCGAGCGCTTCTGCCGCAGCGCGGCCTTCCGTTCGTCGGCGACGAAGCGGTCGAGGCACGTTCGCAGGTAGGTCCGGAAGCTGCCCATCTCCGGATCGTAAGCGGCAAAGAACTCCTTCTCGAGGGCCCGCGCGAAGAAGCCCTGTGTCAGGTCCTTGGCGTCCTCGTTGGACTCGCGGTACCGCAGTCGCAGGTACTTGTAGACCGGCCTCCAGTAGGCGCTGAGGAGGGTCGCGAGACCGCGCTCTCGCTCGATGGGGTGCGGGCTCTGCGCGGCCAGGACGGCGGAGGGGCGCGTGGCCGGGAACTTACCCGACCCCTCGCCGATGCCGGTGTCGTCTCTCATGGTGCCGGTATATCGTATGGGTGTGACGCCGGAAGCGACAGCGGTGGCCGCCGCCAACCTCGCTTTCTACCGCGCCCTGGAATCGCGAGACCTGGATTCGATGGCGTCCGTTTGGCACCACGACGAGGCCGTCAGCTGCGTCCATCCGGGTTGGCACCGCCTCGACGGCTGGGACGAGGTCGAGCGCTCCTGGGCCAACATTTTTGCGAACTCGCGGCCATGGGCCGTGACGTGCGAGGACATCCGGATCGCCCTGGCCGGCGACCTCGCGTGGGTCACGTGCATCGAGGTGATCCTGCCCTTCGGGGCCGAAGACGATGCGGAGGCCGCCCGCATGCAGGCGACCAACCTCTTCGGCCTGGTCGAGGGGCAGTGGCGCCTGGTCCATCACCACGCCTCGCCGTCTCCGACCGGGGAGATGTCGCCGGACGAGACGGTCAACTGAACCGTGACCGACCGGTGGTTCTACGCGGTCGGCGAGGAACGCCGCGGCCCCGTTGACCGGGAGGCGCTGGTGCGGATGATCCAGGAGGGGAGCCTTCGCCGCGCGAGCCTCGTGTGGACGAAGGGACTGGCCGACTGGGCTCCCGCCGGCGAGGTCGCCGCGCTCCACGAGGCGCCGTGGCCGGGGTCTTCCGCCGCGGAAGAGACCGTGCCGCCGGTGCACGAGGGCGCGGCGCCGTCCTCCGGCGCGTCGGCGGGGGACCTCCTCCACGGCCTCGGCCGGAAGCTCTCGGACCTCGCGGACCTGCCGACGATCTCCCGCATGCCCGTGCGTGAGATCCTGGTCGGTGGACTCTCGAAGGCGACGAAGGCCGAGGACATGGAGGAGACGTTTGCCGTCGGCACGCTCTCGACGACGCCGCCGCTCGCGGAGATCGCCTCGGGCTGGCCCGTGCCCCGGATTTTCTGGCGCGTCCTCGGCGGCACGCTCGCAACGTACTTTCTCCTGCGCCTCGGCGTGTCCGAATTCCACAACGCCAACTTCTACCCCGGCCTCATCGTCGTTGGCTCCTTCGTCATGCCGCTCGCGGTCGTCATCCTCTTTTTCGAGCTCAACACGCCCCGGAACGTGTCCGTGTACCAGGCGGGCAAACTCCTCCTGCTCGGAGGCGCGATGAGCCTCATCGCGACGTCGGTGCTGTCGCGGATCCTGCCGGGCTCGGGTGTCGGAGCCTTCTTCCCGGCGCTGTTGACCGGCGCCATCGAGGAGACGGGCAAGGCCCTGGTGCTGCTGCTCGTCGTCGGCAAGCCGCGCTACCGCTGGCAGCTCAACGGGCTGCTCTTCGGCGCCGCCGTCGGAGCCGGATTCGCGGGGTTCGAATCCGCCGGGTACGCGTTCCGCATGGCGAACTCGCTCGACCAGACCTTCAGCGTGATCCAGATGCGCGGGATGCTCGCCCCGGCCGGCCACGTGATCTGGACCGCCATGATCGGATCGGCCATCTGGCGCGCGAAAGGCGACAAGCCGTTCGAGACCGCGATGCTCTTTTCCCCCGTCGTCGTCCGCCGGTGGACGATCGCCGTCGTCCTCCACGGGCTCTGGGACACGGACCTGAACCCGGTCCTGGTGAAGTGCGCGGTGCTCGGCGTCATCGGGTGGTATCTCGTTCTCGGTATCATCACGCAGGGACTCGACGAGGTGGAGATCGTGAAGAAGCGCGCCGCAGCGCCGGCTCAGTGAAGGGGGACTCTTGAAGCGGATCCTCGTACGTTTTCTGATGGGTCTGCTCGTCGTCGTGGGCGCCGGCCTCGCCTGGCTCGCGCTGCGGTCGCCCGAACAGCGGCCGCCCTCCACCGAAAAGATCGAGGCGACGCCCGAGCGCCTCGCGCGCGGGCAATACATCGTCGTGAACGTCGCCGACTGCATCGGCTGCCACTCCGACTTCCACTCCGATCGCTTCGCGCTCCCGATCAAGAAGGGAACCGAAGGGCAGGGCGGCTACCCGTTCGACAAACGGCTCGGTGTGCCCGGCCTCGTGCAGGCGCAGAACATCACGCAGGACGCGGAGACCGGTCTCGGAAATTGGACCGACGGCGAGATCCTCCGGGCGTTTCGCGAGGGCGTGAACCGCAAAGGGGAGGCGCTCTTTCCCATGATGCCGTACGCCTACTTTCACGAGATGAGCGACGAGGACGCCCGATCCGTCGTGGTCTATCTGCGCACCCTTCCTCCCATCCGCCACGCGGTGGAGCCGAGGAGACTCGACTTTCCCGTCAACCTCCTCATCAAATTCTCGCCGAAGCCGGTCACCGGGCCGGTCTCGACGCCCGGCCGAGCGGACGGCGTGGCGTACGGGAAATACCTCGTCACCGTCGCGGGCTGCCGGGAGTGCCACACGCCGCACGATGACAAGGGGCAACGCATCGCCGGAACCGAGTTTTCCGGCGGGTGGCTGATGCCGGGCCCGTGGGGCCGTGTCGTGACCGGCAACATCACGCCCGATCCGGACAATTTCATGGGAAAGGCGACGCGCGACGAGTTCATTGCGCGGTTCAAGTCCCTCGAGTCTCTCGACTCCGAGGACGCGCCGGTGGCGCCTCCCGGAAAGAACACGGTCATGCCGTGGGCGCGCTTCGCGGGCATGACGCGGGAGGACCTCGGCGCGATCTACGACTATCTGAAGACGCTCCCGCCGATCAAGAAGAAGATCGTCATGTTTCCCGACGCGAAGTCGTGAAGGCCATCCGGGTCCACGCGCCGGGCGGCACGGAGGCGCTGGTCTACGAGGACGTGCCCGATCCGCGCCCGAAGGCGGGCGAAGCGGTCGTGCGCGTCGAGGCGGCGGGCGTGAACTTCATCGACGTGTACTACCGCACGGGGGCCTACAAGGCGCAGCTGCCCGTCACGCTCGGACAGGAAGGCGCCGGCACGGTCCTCGCGGTCGCCCCGGGCGTCACGGAGGTCGCTGCGGGTGACCGCGTCGCGTGGGCGGGCGCCTTCGGCTCCTATGCGGAATCGGCGGCGCTTCCGGCAGAGCGCCTCGTCAGGGTGCCCGACGGAGTCTCCGCGCGACAGGCGGCGGGGGCGATGCTGCAAGGGATGACGGCGCACTACCTCTCGCACTCGACGTACGCGCTGAAAGCCGGCGACACCTGTCTCATCCACGCCGGGGCGGGCGGTGTGGGACTTCTGCTGACCCAGATGGCGATCGCGCGCGGCGCGCGCGTCCTCACGACGGTCTCCACGGCGGAGAAGGCGCGCCTTTCGCGTGAGGCCGGCGCCGACGCCACGATCAACTACACGACGGAGGATTTCGAGCCCGAGGTGCGGCGGCTCACGGGCGGCAGGGGCGTCCAGGTCGTCTACGACTCGGTCGGCCGGACGACGTTCGAGAAGGGCCTCTCCTGCCTCGCCCTGCGCGGCATGATGGTGCTCTTCGGCCAGTCGAGCGGGGCGGTGGCGCCCCTCGACCCCCAGGTTCTTGCCCAGCGCGGTTCGCTCTACCTGACACGGCCGACCCTCTTTCAGTACGTGGTCTCGCGCGAGGAGCTCGTCGCGCGCGCCGGCGAGGTCCTGGCGTGGGTCCGCAACGGCCGGCTGAAGTTGCGGCTCGAGCACGACTTCCCGCTCGCCGAGGCCGCGGCGGCGCACCGCGCTCTGGAGGGGCGGACGACGACCGGAAAGATCCTGCTCATTCCCTGATCGGCCGCGGCGCGGGTGTGCCATGATTCTTCGGCCATCACGCGTTCCTGACTCTTTCGTCGTGAGGAAAACCGTGATCCTCGTGACAGGCGCCACGGGAAAGGTCGGCCAGGAGGTCGTCCGCCAGCTCGCGGCCGCGGGCGTGCCGGCGCGGGCTCTTGCCCGGGACTCGGCGCGCGCCTCGCACATCCGGGTTCCCGGCATCGACGTCGTCGAGGGCGACCTCGCTCGCCCCGAGACGCTGCCGCTCGCCTTCGCCGGCATCGAGCGCGTCTTCCTCCTCACGCCGGCGGCCCCGGACCAGGTCGAGCTGCAGTCCAACGCCCTCGAGGCCGCGCGGCGCGCGGGCGCCCGGCACATCGTCAAGGTCTCGGTTGCGGGCGGGCCGGACGCCGGGACCCAGATCGGCCGGTGGCACTGGGCGACCGAGAAGCAGATCGAGGCGTCGGGCCTCGGTTTCACCTTCCTGCGTCCGACGCTCTACATGCAGCAGATGTGCGCCTACGCGCCGTCGATCGCCGCGACGGGGACGTTCTCGGCCCCGATGGGCTCCGGCGAGGTGGCCGTCGTGGACGCGCGGGACGTCGCCGCCGTGGCGGTCGCGGCGTTGACCGGAGAGGGGCACGACCGGCACATCTACGACCTGACGGGACCGGAGGCCCTGTCGTACGACGCGATGGCGGATGCGCTCTCCGAGGCGATCGGCAAGCGCGTCGCCTACGCGCACGTCCCGCCGGACTACGCGAAGAAGCAGATGCTGGCCGACGGCTTGCCACGCTGGCTCGCGGACGACATGACCGTTCTCGCCGCCTCGTTCCGAGAGGGCTATGGGGCGGCGGTCACCCACACGGTGGCCGAGGTCACGCGGCAAAAGCCACGCACCTTTCGCCAGTTCGCCCACGACTACGCGCGCGTGTTTCTCCAGGGGCATTGAGGCGGACTGCCGGCCTCCTGCTGTTGGCCTGCTGCGGCGCAGCCGGCGCAGCGTGTGCGGTCGAGCCGGCGCCGCCCTTTGGTCCCCCGGCCCGGATCGCGCTCGGCGGCGGGCGAGTGCCGGAGGCGGTCGCGGCGGGAGACTTCGACGGCGACGGCCGGATCGACCTCGTCGTCGCGAGCGAGGGTGCCGGCGACGTCACCGTGCTGCTCGGCGACGGCCGCGGCGGGTTCCGCGTCGGGCGGTCCTTTCCGGCGGGCGCGCATCCAACGGAGATCTTCGTCGCCGACTTCGACCACGACGGGCGACCGGATCTCGCGATCGCCAACCA
>DATMNJ010000342.1:0-10117 GCA_035569175.1 Thermoanaerobaculia bacterium
CTGGAGCGCCTCCGCGCGCAGCCGGAAGAGCTCGCGCTCGCGCTCGTCGAGCTCGCGACGCAGGCGGGCGTTCTCCTCCCGGACGCGGAACAGCGCGAGCATCGAGCCCACGGCGTCCGACGCCCCGTGCGAGACCGAGCCGACCGCGGCCGCAACCGGGGCCGACAGAGACAGGATCCACGACTGCAGCACGGTGCCGCGGCCGCCCCGCGCCTGGGCCTGTGCCGAAAGGAGCAGCACGCACGCCACGAGCACGGTCGCGAGCACGGCACCGCCACGCCGGGGGTTCACGGCGGCGATTTCGACGCGGGCGTTGTGGGGTCTCATGGTTGGTGAGTCGTGAACCGTTCGCCGTGAACCGTGCGCCGGTCCTACGTGATCGAGATCTTCCTCAGCAAATCCATGTCCGTGAGCATCGCCCCGGTCCCGAGCGCGACCGACGCCAGCGGATCTTCCGCATAGGAGATGGGCAGGCCCGTCTCCTCCGACAGCCGACGGTCGAGGTTGCGCAGCAGCGAGCCCCCGCCCGTGATGATGATCCCCTTGTCCATGATGTCGGCCGAGAGTTCCGGCGGCGTGCGCTCGAGCGCGACCCGGACCGTCTCGACGATCGCCGCGACGACCTCGGAGAGCGCCTCGCGCACCTCCTCGTCGGAGAGCGCCAGCGTTTTCGGCACGCCCTCGACGAGGTCGCGCCCCTTGACCTCCATGGTCAGCGGCTCGTCGAGCGGGTGCGCGGACCCGATCTCGATCTTGATCTGCTCGGCCGTCCGCTCGCCGATCAGCAGGTTGTACTTGCGCTTCAGGTACTGGATGAGGGCCTCGTCCATCTCGTTCGAGGCCGTCCGCACCGAGCGGCTGTACACGATGCCGGCCAGGGAGATCACGGCCACGTCGGTCGTCCCGCCGCCGATGTCGACGATCATGTTTCCGGTCGGCTCGGTGATGGGCAGGCCCGACCCGATCGCCGCGGCCATCGCCTGCTCGATGATGAACACCTCGGAGGCGCCGGCGCGCAGGGCCGAGTCCTGCACGGCGCGCTTCTCGACCTGCGTGATGCCCGACGGCACCGAGATCACGATGCGCGGCCGCACGAAGAGAGAGCGCCCGTGCGCCTTCTTGATGAAGTGATCGAGCATCTTCTCGGTCACTTCGAAGTCGGCGATGACGCCGTCCTTCATCGGGCGGATCGCGACGATGTTGCCCGGCGTGCGGCCGAGCATTTCCTTGGCGTCGGTGCCGACGGCCTCCACGCGGTTGGTCACCGTGTTGACCGCCACGATGGACGGCTCGCGCACGATGATGCCCTTGCCCCGGGCGAACACGAGCGTGTTGGCGGTGCCGAGGTCGATCGCCAGGTCGTTCGAGAAAATCGAGAAAATGGATTTCCAGGCCAAACCAAACCTCCTAGGCCGTCGGTGCGATCCCATGCGTCATAGCGACTCCACGAACACTCTCACACGTCTCACCGTTTCGTTGCCCGAAGCGTCGACGGACTTCACGACCAGGACCGTCGCCCCGTCCCGCTCGATCGTGATGGTCTTCTTGAACGAGCCGTCCGCCTCGACGTCCGCCGGCTCGGCGTTGACCGTCACCACCGCGCCCGGTTGGGTCTTTCCGTAGACGAGAAACAGGTTGCCCATCTGCTGGGGCGGGAACACCGTCAGCTCGGGAGGCGTTCCGTCGCCCGTCCCCGTCTTGATCGGTTCGGTCACCATCTTGAACCGCCGCACCGGACTCCAGTCCGAGGTCACGCCGTTGGCCTCGATCGCGGCGACCCGCCAGAAGTACGACCCCTCCTTGGAGACCTTGACCCGCGCGGTCGACTGCACCCGATCGTCGAGGTCCACCTCGGTCGAATCGGGCACGAAGAGGCGCGACCGCGAAATCTGGAGGCGGTACCGGGCCGCGTCGGCGACCTTGGACCACTTGAGCTCCACCTGGTCGCCGGTCTTCAGATCGTAGATCCGATTGTCGGCGGGCAAGACCGGCTGCGGCGTTTCGGGCAGAGCGACTTTGGGCGAGAACGTCCCGGTCCGGATCTCGGCCGCGACCTTTTCGCGGCCCTCGAGGACGACGCTCTCCTTGTTCGTCGAAACGGTCGTCTTGCCGCGGAAGCTCGTGACTTCCGTCTTGTCGCCCGGCGCCACGTCCACCGAGACCCGGGAATCGCGGCTGATCGCCGCGGTCGCGGCGTCGGTCGCCACGGTCGACGCCGACCCCGACGTGTAGACGTTGATCGCGCCGGAGACCATCTTGATCTGGCTCCCGCTGACCTCCGACGAGACCGGACGCCGGCACTCGAAGAGCGACCCGGGGCGAATCGTGTAGAGCGTGCCGTCGTAGAACATGATCTCCGCCGAGCCCGTCCGCCCCGCCTTCACGAAGTCGCCGTCGAAGAGCGGGTCGCGCTGGCGCGCCGGCTCGAACGTGGAGCGCCCGGCGCGCTGCAGTGACACGTCCCCTTCGACGAAGATGAAGGAGGCGTCGCCCTGCTCGCCGGCGGCGGAGCTGCCGAGCGCGCGGCGGGAGTACGACTGGGACTCGACGGCGAGGCGAAACGCCTCCTCCCAGCGGGAGGCGGCGAAAGTCTCGCGCGCGTCGTGGAGAAAGGCGGCGGCCTGCGCCGAGTTCGAACCGGGCCGCGCCGCGCCCGACACGCGGGTCGCCCGGGCCAGAAGCGCGTCGGCCTGCGCGATCTCGGCACGGGCCCGCTCCTGCGGCGACCCGCGGCCGCGCTGATAGACGTAGTACCCGACGCCGCCGGCGACCAGAAGTAGGACAATGACCAGGGCCCACTGGCGGACTTTCTGGATCGAGACGACGAACCAGTCCAGATCCGTCCCCGCCGGCTGGCCGGACTTCCGCTTGCGCATAAACTCCCGAAACTGCGGGACTTACCCCTCTCGCTTATAGCACACTTGGGCCGCTTGCGCAGGTGCGGAGCCGCCGGCCGCGTCGTTTCATCCCGGGCCCAGGCTCCCGGGCGAGGGCAGGACGACCCGCCTGCTATAGTCGCGCGTTCTCGAACGTTGGCGGGAGGAGTTCTCGATGCTCAAGACGATGCGCAACAGCTTCCACCACCTCAAGTGGACGCTGTTCCTCGTGATCGGCGTTTTCATCCTCGGATTCGTCTTCTGGTCCGGCTCGAGCACCGACCAGAACAAGGCCGGCCAGATCGTCGCCCGCGTCGGCAATGAGCGCATCACGGCCGTCGAGTTCGACCGGCAGTACCGCGCCCAGGTCGAGCGGTACCGGCAGATGTACCAGGGCAACTTCTCGCCCGAGCTCGAGCGCGCCCTCGACCTGCCGCGCAACGTCCTCGACTCGATGATCGAGCGCATGCTGCGCCTCGAATCGGCCCGCCGGCTCGACCTCCACGTCTCCGACGAGGAGCTTTCGCAGAGGATCGTGACGCTGTCCTTCTTCCAGGAGAACGGCCAGTTCATCGGCCGCGAGAAGTACGAAAAGATGCTGCGCTCCAACGGCATCCTGCCCGACCGCTTCGAGGAGGAGCTGCGCGAAGACATGCTGCTCGAGAAGTACGCCGGCCTCGTGAAGGCGTCCGTCGTCGTCCCCGACTCGGAGCTCGCGCGCGAGTTCGCGACGCGCAACGACAAGGCCACGATCGAATACATCCTCGTTCCCGCGGCCCGGCTCGAGTCCAGCGCCCAGCCGTCCGAGGCCGACCTCCAGGGCTACCTCGACAAGCACAAGGACCGCTACCGCGCGCCCGTGCAGCGCAAGGTCAAGTACCTCCTGATCGACCGCGCCCGCGTCCGCTCGAAGATCACGCCGAACGACGCCGAAGTCCGCGCCGCCTACGAGCAGCGCAAGGACTCCTTCAACGTGCCCGAACAGGTCAACGCGGCTCACATCCTCGTCGCGGTCAAGCCCGACGGCGGCGCCAGCGCGGACGCCCTGGCCAGGGCGCGCGCCGAGAATCTCGCCGCGCGCGCCAAGGCGCCGGGTGCCGACTTCGCGAAGCTCGCCAACGAGAACACCGACGACCCGAGCGGCAAGACCTCGGGCGGCAAGCTGCCGCCCTTCTCCCACGGGCAAATGGTTCCGGAGTTCGAAGAGGCGGCTTTCGCGATGACGCCGGGCGAGATCCGGGGACCGATCAAGACCCAGTTCGGATACCACGTCATCAAGGTCGACTCGAAGACTCCGGCGCGCTCGCGCCCCCTCGAAGAGGTGCGTCCCGCGATCGTCGCCGACCTCGCCGAGAAGCAGGCGACCGCGGAAGCCGACCGCCTCGCCAAGGAGCTCGCCGAGAAGCTGAAAGCCATGCGCTCGGCCTCCGACGACGACCTGCGCAAGCTCCAGAGCGACGCCGTCACGTACAACACGACCGAGTGGGCCGCCCGCGGCGACGCGGTGCCGGGCATCGGCGCGAGCCAGAAGTTCGCGGACGAGGCCTGGACGACGCCGCTCGGCAGGGTGTCCGCGACGCCCGTGACGACCGCGCGCGGCATCGTCTTCGTGCGGCCCTCCGAGGAGCGCGCCGCCGGCGTGCCTCCCTTTGCGGAGCTCAAGGCGAGGCTCGAGTCCGACTGGAAGGCGGAGCGCCGCGAGAAAGACGCCCTCGCCCAGCTCGAGCCGGCCTCGAAGGAGCTCGCCTCGGGCACGACGCTCGCCGCCCTCGCCACGCGCTACGGCACCGAGGTCAAGACCACGACCGAGTTCGGCCCGGCGGGTCCGGTCCCCGAAGTCGGCGCCGCGCCCGAGCTGGCAACCGCCGTCTTCCACACGGCGCAGGGCCAGGCCGGGCCTCCCGTCGCGGTCCCCAACGGCTTCGTGCTCTTCCGCGTCCTGACGCGGACCGAGGGCAACCACGGCACGTTCGAGGCGCAGAAGGAGCAGCTGCGCGAGTCCATCCGAAGCCGCGAGGCGGACCGGCTGACCCGCGCGTACCTCCAACAGATGCGCTCCGCGCGCAACGTCGAGGTCAACGAAGAGCTCCTGGCGTCGTTCCTGAGGGACACCGGCGGGAATCGGCGCAGCTAGGCGCGGAGACGCTCGATGATCGGTCGCCTCACCGGCCGGCTCGCGGCGAAAGCGCCCGACCAGGTCCTCCTCGAGGTCGGGGGCGTCGGCTACGTCGTCCACATCCCGCTCTCGACGTTCTACGAGCTGCCCGAGTCCGAGAGCCCGGCGTCCCTCTGGATCCACACCCACGTCCGCGAGGATGCGCTCGCCCTCTACGGCTTTCTGACCGAGCGCGAGCGCACGCTCTTCCTGCTCCTGCTGGGCGTGACCGGGATCGGACCGCGCGTCGCGCTGACGGTGCTCTCCGGCATCCCGCCCTCCGAGCTCGTCGAGGCGCTCCGAACCCAGGACGTCCGGCGCCTCGTCGCGGTGCCCGGCGTCGGCAAGAAGACCGCGGAGCGCATGGTGCTCGAGCTCGCCGACAAGGTCGCGAGCCTGCCCGGCGAGGCGCCCGCGAAGGCTCCGGCCGCCATCGCCGCCGACGACGTCATTTCCGCGCTCGTCAACCTCGGCTATCGCAAGGCCGAGGCCGAGCGTGCGGTGGACGTCACGGCGCGGGCGGGTGGGTCGAAGGAATTCGGGGAGTTCTTGAAGGAGGCGTTGCGGCGTTTGACGGCGGGATGACACGGCGAGCGCGCGGGCTCGACGCGAAACGCCCCGGCCAACCGCCCCCGGACGTGCGCCCCCCGGCGATAGACTCTCCCCCGTGACCGAAGATCGAGCCCTCATGGCTGGCACTGCGCTCGAGGACGACACCGCCGTCGAGCCCAAGCTGCGGCCCCAGAGCCTCGGCGAGTACATCGGTCAGACGAAGGTGCGCGAGAATCTCTCCGTCTTTCTGGCGGCCGCGCGGGGCCGCGGCGAGCCGCTCGACCACGTTCTCCTGACGGGACCTCCCGGCCTGGGCAAGACGACGCTCGCGCACATCGTCGCGCGGGAGATGGGGGCGGGGCTGCGCTTGACGGCGGGCCCGATGATCGCCCGGGCGGGAGACCTCGCCGGGATCCTGACCAACCTCCAGCCGCGCGACGTCCTCTTCGTGGACGAGATCCACCGCCTCTCGCCGACCGTCGAGGAAATCCTCTATCCCGCCATGGAGGACTTCCGCCTCGACGTCCTGATCGGCGAAGGGCCGATGGCGCGCACGATGAAGGTGGATCTTCCCCCCTTCACCCTGATCGGCGCCACGACGCGGCCGGGATTGCTCTCTCAGCCCCTCCACGGGCGCTTCGGCATCAGCTTGCGCCTCGATTTCTACGACGTCGCCGCGCTCGCCGAAATCGTCGCCCGGTCGGCCCGCATCCTCGCCATACGCATCACGCCGGACGCGGCGCGCGAGATCGGCGCCCGCAGCCGCGGCACGCCGCGCATCGCCAACCGCCTGCTGCGGCGCCTGCGCGACTTCGCCGAGGTCGCCGGCAAGGACGAGATCGGCCTCGACACGGCGAGGCAGGCCCTGGCACGCCTCGAGGTGGACGAGCACGGCTTCGACGAGCTCGACCGCCGCATCCTCACGACGATCATCGAGAAATTCGGCGGCGGCCCCGTCGGCGTCGGCGCCATCGCGGCGTCGCTCGGCGAGGACCGGGGCACGCTCGAGGACCTGTACGAACCCTACCTCCTGCAGGCGGGATTTCTCCAGCGCACGCCTCGGGGGCGCGTGGCCTCGCCGGCCGCGTACCGGCACCTCGGAATCGTGCCGCCGCGGCGCGACGGAGAGCTGTTCTAGCCTCTCCATGAAGCGCGGCATTCTCGTCTACAACCCGACGGCCGGGCAACGCGATCGGCGCGCCGAGATGAGCGCGCTGATCGACCGGCAGCGCCGGCGTGGGCTCGAGCTCGTCAACGCTCCGACGAGCGGGCCCGGCGACGCGACGGCGATCGTGAAGAGTTTTCTGGCGCGCGGCATCGATGTCGTCGCGGTTTGCGGCGGCGACGGCACGATCTCCGAGGCCGCATGGGGCCTCGAGGGCTCCTCGGTCGCCCTCGCGGTCCTGCCCGGCGGCACCTCGAACGTCTTCGCGATCGAGCTCGGCATCCCGACCGAGGTAGAGCAGGCCGAGGTTCTCCTCCAGGAGGGTGCGACGTACGCCGTGCGTCTGGCCCATGCGGACGGCCGGGCGTTCCTCCTCTGGGCCGGGGCCGGGCTCGACGCGCGCGTCATGGGCAACATGCGGCCGGCCTGGAAGCGCCTGCTCGGACGGGTGGGCATCCTGCCCACGGCGGTCGACGAATTCCTGCGCTACGAGTTCCCTCGCCTCGAGGTGACGGTCGACGGCGCCGTCCACGCGGCGACGTTCGCGGTCGCCTGCCGCGCCCGGCACTACGGCGGGAAGTGGGTGATCGCGCCCAACGCGCGCATCGACGCCGACCAGTTCGAGGTCCTCCTCTTCTCGCACACCAGCCGCCGCAAGCTCGCCCAGCTCTTCCAGCTCATGGCGGCGGGCCACGGCGGGCACCTCGAGGGGGACCTCGCGCGGATCGTGCGCGGCCGCGACGTCGCGATCCGCTCTCTCGACGGCCCGGTCGAGATCCAGGTGGACGGCGATTGCCTCCTCGAGACGCCGATCGCGTGCCGCGTCGGGACCGAGACGGTGCAGGTCCTGGTCCCGAAGCGGCGCGGGAGCTAGGCCCCGGCTACTTCTTCCCGGACTGGACCGCCCGTTCGACGTCCGCGTCCTCGCGCGGCGCCCCGCAGGACAGGCAGTCGTAGCCGTCCTTCGTCACGAGCACCGTGTCCTCGATCCGCACGCCGATGTTCCACCACTTCGGGTCCACCCCTTCCGTGTTGGCGGGGATGTAGATCCCGGGCTCGATCGTGAACACCATTCCCGGCTCGAGGACCCGCGCCTTGCCCGCCACTCCGTAGCCGCCCGCGTCGTGAACGTCGAGGCCGACCCAGTGCGAAACGCCGTGGAGCGTGAAGCGCCGTTGGCCGCGCGCCTTGATGATCGCCGCCGCGTCTCCCGACAGCAGCCCGAGCCTGATCAGCCCTTCGGTCTGCACGAGCGCCGCCTTCTTCTCGACCTCGTCGTGGGCGACGCCCGGCTTCACGAGCGCCATGGCCTGCTTCTGGGCGTCGAGCACGATGTCGTAGATCGCGCGCTGTTCCGGCGAGAAATGCCCGTTCACGGGATAGGTCCGCGTGATGTCGGTGGCATACATGCCGTACTCGGTGCCCGAGTCGTTCAGGAGGATCTCGCCGTCTTTCATCTGGCGATTGCTCTCGTCGTAGTGGAGCGTGCAGGAGTTCGGACCCGATCCCACGATCGAGGGGTACGCCATGCGGCGCGCCCCGTTGGCGTAGCAGTACCCGTCGAGCGCGGCCTGCACCTCGAACTCCCACTTGCCCGGCGCCGCCGCCTGCATGGCCCGCACGTGGCCCTGCGCGGACATCTCGGCGGCGCGACGCAGGAACCGCAGGTCTTCCGCGTCCTTGATGAGCCGCATCTCGTGGATGATGCCGCGCGCGTCCACGATCGTCGCCGGGCCCTCGTCGCCCGAGCGCATCTGCTTGTAGTCCTTCTGGAACTGCTCCTCCCAGGCCTCGTCGTGGCCGTCGGAGACGTAGAGCTTGTCCATGCCGACGAGGTAGCCGGTCCTCTTGTAGGTGTTCGGATCGAATTCGGCGAGCTTCGCCGCGAAGTCCTTGAGCGGGAACGCCGCATCGGCCCCGTAGGCCGCGACCGCCTCGTCCGGTCCGACCCGGACTCCGGCCCAGGCCTCGCGGCGCAGATCGCGCGGGCGCAGGAAGAGGATGTACTTCTTGCCGTCCGGCGCGTCGGGACGCAAGAGTGCCGTCACGTCGTCTTCGAGGATCCCCGTGAGGTAGTAGAAGTCGTTGTCCTGGCGGTAGACGTACTCGACGTCATTGGTCATCGTGCGCATCGGCGCCGAGCGCAGGATCGCGACGGACTTGGGCGGGAGCTGGGCCATGAATTTCTCGCGGCGGGCCTTGAACGCGGCGGGGTCGGGAGAGAGCGGGGCATAGTCCACCGCCAGAACCGGCGCCGCACAGAGCAGCAACGCGCCCGCAAACAGCCACCTGGGAGCCGGGGCTTCGGACTTCGGATTCAAGAACACGCGACCTCCACTAACGTTTCGAAATGAACGACCACGGGGCCGGCACGGCCACGGGCCGCACGCTTCCGGGACGGATGACGGCGTTGATGCGGTCGCGGTGCGTCTTGAGAAGCCGGCGCACCGGCGTCCCGTCCGCCGCCTCCTCGAGGATGTCGGCACCGGACTCGTCCACCTTGGCGAGGAACGCCTCCCAGACGGCCTCCCCGACCGGCATGCCGCGAAAAATGACGTTCGGGATCCGGGCGAGCTCGCGCCCGAGAAAGGCGAGCTTCTCCTTGAGGTACTCCTCGTCCCGCAGGCCCTCGTCCTCATACGGCGTGTGGGGCTTCGGGATGAAGGCGTTCAAGGACGGCACGATCTCCGCGACGCGGCCGAGTCCGCGCCCCTCGTCCACGGCGATCTCGTGCAGGCGCGCGACGAGCTTGACGATGTCGTTCACGTCTTCGTCGGTCTCGGACGGCAGACCGACCTGCAGGTAGAGCTTCAGCCGCGTGAAGCCGCGCGCGAACACGAGGCGCGCTTTCTCGAAGAGCATCGCGTCGGAGACCTTCTTGTTGATGAACCGGCGCAGCCGCTCGTTGCCGGCCTCGGGCGCGATCGCGAGCGCGCGCTCGCCTTGCCGCGCGAGGACCTCGAGGATGCGGTCCTCGATCGCGTCGATCTTGATGGAGGACAGCGCGATGTGGTACCCGAGCTCCGCGAGGCCTTCGAGGATCACGCCGATCTCGGGGTGGTCGCACACCGCCGTCGCGATGAGGCCGGTGCGCTGCGTCAGCGGCCGCGCCGCGCGTGCCACCTTCAGGATCGAGGAGGCCGGGTACTGCTTGACCGGAGCCATGGCATATGCCGCCCAGCAGAAACGGCACATCTCGGTGCAGCCGCGCGAGATCTCGATGAGCAGCTTGTCGGCGAGCTCGGTCCGCGGCGTCAGGATCGTCGTGTGCGGGACCTCGAAATCCGGAGCGATGTCCTTGCGCGACATCGGCTGCTGGATGACGACGCGCGCGTTCTCGGCGGACTCGGCGCGAGCGCCCTGCACCGC
>DATMNJ010000343.1:0-9863 GCA_035569175.1 Thermoanaerobaculia bacterium
CTACGCGAATGCCGCGATCCGAGGCGGCGGCGAGTTCGGGGAGTCCTGGCACCGGTCCGGTCATCTGACCCGCAAACAGAACGTCTTCGACGACTTCGTCGCGTGCGCGAGCCGCTTGATCGACGCCCGCTACACGCGGCCGGCGCGCCTGGCCATCGAGGGCGGCTCCAACGGCGGGCTCCTGATGGGGGCCGCATTCACACAGCATCCCGAGCTCTTCGGCGCAGTGGTCTCGCACGTCGGGATCTACGACATGCTTCGCGTCGAGCTCTCGCCCAACGGGGCTTTCAACATCACCGAGTTCGGCACGGTGAGGGATCCCGCCCAGTTTCGAGCGCTGTACGCCTATTCCCCCTATCACCACGTCACGGATGGCGCGGCCTATCCCCCCCTGCTCTTCATGACCGGAGCCAACGACCCTCGCGTCGACCCGATGCAGTCGCGCAAGATGACGGCGCGCCTGCAGGCCGCGACCGCCGGCAAGCAGGTCGTCCTGTTGAGAACGAGCTCGAGCTCCGGCCACGGAATCGGCAGCTCCCTCGACGAGAAGATCGGCGAAGAGACCGACGTGTACGCCTTCCTCTTCGACCGTCTCGGTCTCGTCTACAAGCCCATTCCATAGGTTTCCCGGAGCTCACGGGGCCGGCCTGGCGACCCCATCCCGCTGTAAGATGCCGAGAGTGCGCTTTCCAATATGGACGACGACGGCGTCCCTGGCCGCGGCGCTGTGTCTTCGGCCTCTCTCCGCAGGGGCCCAAACGGGGGCGTTCGTGTCGCCCGACGGAGGCCGGATCCAGCCGGAAGAAAGGGTCCTGGTTTCGTGGCGACTCCCCCCCTCGGCCAGCTACGGCTGGGACGAGATGGAGCTCGTCCTTTCTCTCGACGACGGCGCGACATTCCCGGTCCGTGTCACGGAGAGACTCGACCCGGACGCCTCGTCGGTCGAGTGGCGGGTGCCGTCGCTGCCGACGCGGCACGCCCGCCTTGCGTTGCGCTCGGGCAATGACGAGGCGATGGAGTCTGAAGTCGTCCTCCTCGTGAGCGAGCCCTTCGAGATCGACGCGCCGCCCGCCAACGGCCTGGAGCAGCTCTTCGCCGTTGCCGGCGAGTGGCGCACGCGCGACGCTCTCGAAGGCGCGCCGGTCCGGGCGCCGGACGCTCTCGACTCCACGGCGAAAGATCCAGAAATCCTTCCGACGGACCCCGGCTCGCACGAATCCGAAACGTCTCCCGCCGGCGCCGACGTCCGCGCCGGAAGTGAGACCGCCTCGAATGCGGAGCCGAAATCCCGACCGACTCCCCCGCGGCTTCCGGCCCCTTGCCTCCCGTCCCCACTCCCCCTGCGGCTCTAGACCCCCCCTTCTCCCGTTGCCCGGCTTCGCACTTCTTTCAACGAAGAAAGGGAGGGTCTTCATGCATTGCGCTTCTTTCCGGAACGGAGCTCGCAGCTTTGCGCGCCTCGGCCTCATCGTCCTCGTTCTGCTCGCCGCCGGCCGAGCCGGGGCGCGCGCCCAATCCCCCACTCCGGCGCCCACGCCCCAGCCCACACCGGCCCCCGTCAACGAGACGGTCATCGTGTCCGCCACGCGCGGCCCCGAGACGGAGCTCGAGATCCCGGGCGAGGCAACCGTCGTCACCGGCGAGCAGTTGCGCCAGCGCGGCGTCACGAACCTTGCCGACGGCATCCAGGACCTGATGGGCATCGACACCGGGATGGGCAGCGACAATGGCCCCCGTCAGCCCAATGTCGGCATCTGGGGCCTCAAGGAGTTCGACGCGCTGCTGTTCATGGTGGACGGCGTGCCCGTCGGCGGCCCGTTCCTGCCGCAGCTGGCCCAGATCGACATCAACGACATCGATCGCATCGAGGTCGTCAAGGGTCCCCAGGGCACCCTTTACGGCGCCTCGGCCTTCGCCGGCATGGTCCAGGTTTTCACGAAGAGCGGGCAGGCCGGGACCTACGTCTCGCTGGCGGGAGGCTCGTTCAACGAGGGCCGTGTCACGGCGACGACCACGATCCCGATCGGGAAGTCGACGCTCAAGGTGTTCGGCGATTTCGACAAGCTGACCGACGGGTGGCAGCCGAACACGGACTACAAGGACAGTCGCGGCGGGCTCCGTCTCGACGTGCCCCTCGACGGGGGCGGCAGCCTCTCCTTCGGCTACAACATGTTCCTGAATCAGCAGGGCTTCGGGTCGCCCCTTCCCGTCGACCCCCCGACCGGCACGGTTCTCCCCGGCTTTCGGGCCGATGCCAACTACGAGCCCATCGGCGCCCGCGTCGATCACCGCGTCTACGCGCTGACCGCGAGCGCGACGATCCCGATCAACAAGTCCACCTCGATCCAGAACGTGCTCGGCCTGACCAAGGACGATGCCACGATCGCGCAGAGCTTCCTTTCCGGGATCGACCAGATCGACCAGAACATCGGAACCTCGACGGGCTTCAACATCAAGCCCAACGAGAACGACCTCTACGACGATCTGCACATCATCACGAATTTCCAGGCGGCCGGAAGCCACCGGCTGGTGGGCGGTGCCGCCATCACGACCGGCAAGATCGAGTCGAGCGGTTCGACCTTCGACTTCGACTTCCAGATCGATCCCGTGATCGTGCCGAACCTGACGGACATTCCCCGGACCGGGTTCTCCACCCTCACGGACAAGCGCACGTTCTTCGGCCTCTACCTGAACGACCAGTGGACCCCCGTGTCGTTCCTCACGATCTCGGCCGGAGCGCGGTACGACATGACGTCGGAGACCGAGTCCGTCGTCTCGACGGACGAGGGCGCCTCGACGGCCTCGAAAAACGCGGATCAGTGGTCCGGAGGCGGCTCCATCGTCGGACGCGTCGTGTCGGGCCAGGCCGGGATCCTGAACGACCTCAACCTCTACTTCGCCGGCAAGACCAACTTCAAGCCGGCGGCACCGGACCTGCACGTGTTGAGCGCCGAGATCCTCTCCCCCGAACGGACGACGAGCGAGGAATTCGGCGTCAAGACCAACTGGCTCGACGACCAGGTCTCGTTCAACATGTCGTTCTTCCACATGATCTTCAACAACCTCGTCGTCTCCATCCTCGGCCCCGATGGCCAGCCCAAACTGGTCAACGCCGGCAAGGAGCTCTTCCAGGGCGCCGAGTTCGAGCTCCAGTACCGCCCGAAGCAGCTTCCGTATTTCGGCTTCGTCGGCGGCTACGCGCATCACGACGCGCTGTACAAAGTCTTCACGTTCATCGATCCGGACGCGGGACCGCAGGATGCGTCGGGGCAGCGCCTGGAGCTGACGCCTCGCGACCTCTGGAACCTCGGGTTGAGCTACGGACCGCCGGAAGGGTTGGGCGGCTGGTTTGCGATCCGGCACCAGAACCATCGGCCCTACGACAAGATCAACATCGCGTACATGCCGTCCTACTTCGAGTACGACGTCGGCCTGTCGTACACGATCGGGCCCGCCCGCCTCTCCATCATCGGCCGAAACCTCGGCGACAGCCGGCACATCGTCGGCGAGAGCGAGCTCGGCGACGCGCAGGACTACATTGCGTTCCCGCGCCGCGTCTGGGGAGAGGTGGCCTTCCGGTTCTAGGCCGCCCGGCCCGCTCCTTCGGCCCGGTTCCCCTCGGGGAGCCGGGCCTTTTTCTTTGGGCCCGGCCGCGACGCCTCCTCGAGAGGGCGCGGCGATTCAAAGGCCAAATAAAAAGACGGCCCGTGCGGACGGAGGGCCGCACGAGCCGCGTGAAATCCCGGTCTGAGCTCGGCGAAAGAACGTGCTGCATTCCGGGGAAACGGTCGTCGGTCGCGCTCGCGCGCGGGCGCGGCCGCCGACCGGCTCCCCTGGGGGCTCGATCTCCTCAGCTCAACGAGCGAAGAGAGAGCCGCCTAAAGACGCAGAGGGGTCGGGGTGCCCGCAGAGCGGGCGGGAAGCTGAACGAGGAAAGCGGCCTCCGAGAGACGTGCGGGCGCGGCATGGGCCGAGGCGCGCGAAGGCCGGAGGGCGCTCGGGGACGTCGGGATGGCCGCCTCGGGCAGAAGGGTCGGAAGGCCGATCTCCTCCCGCGCCGCGGACATGGTCCGCTCGAGAAGATCCTCCGCGGACAGGGCCGCGGGCTGCGACGGAATCCACCACTCGGCGGCCCGGCGCCGCAGCTGTTCGACGCGGCCGTCGGGATCCGGGAAAATTCGGAAGTCGGCGCTCAACACCTCGAGCGACTCGGTTGCGTCGCGCTCGTCCGAACCGGCGCGCAGCGCGAGGCGGGCATGCGTCGCAGGCAGCGCCGGAACCTTCCACAGAAAGCGCGCGGTGCAGGGATTCAGGTCCGGCGTCACACGGATCGGGAACGTCTTGCCGCCGTCGAGGGACAGGACGATCTCGGCCTCGTCGATGTCTCGCGCCGAAGCGGCGGTGCAGAGCGACGTCCACCGCAGCTCGACGATCGATCCGGGAGCGAGCGACTCGCCCGGCCCCGGCGAAAGGAATCCGTCCCCCGCCAGCGCCCGGGCCGCCGGAGCCAGGACGGCGAGAGCCGCCGCGAGGACCGTCGGCCGCCAGCGCGCAGACCGGTTCATGGACACAGTGGCAGAATCATATGCCCGTCGTCAAGGGTGCTGGGCCGGGGTATCGAAGGTCGTCTTGAGGGTCCCGTCGGGGTTCAAGGGCGCCGGTCCGCAGATGTACGCCTCCCCGACCTTGCCTTCCCGGACGAGCACGGTATCCGCCCCCTTGTACACGGCCTCGGTTCGGAAGTAGTCGGCGTACTCGGTCGTCGGGATGTTGCCGATGGGGTCCTGCTCGGGCGCGATGGTCATCACGAACTTGCAGATGCCGACGACGGACTCCGGGTTCGTGGTCAGCCGGACCTTGTACTTGCCCTTGGTCTTGGCGTCCTCGCGGGCCTGTTGCATCGCCTGGTTCTGGGCACAGGCAATCGCAACGAAGACGAGCGCGGAGAAGAGGGCGAAGAGACTGGAGCGTTTCGTTCGCTTCATGCCCTCAGTATCGCATCGAATCAGCGAGGCAGAAACGGCAGAAGACCCGGAAATGCCGTGCCGGCGAGCAGCAGGAGCCCGAGCAGCCCGAGATAGACGCCGAACGGGCGAAGGCTGTGCGTCTTCAAGAATCTGATCAGCACTTCGATGGCGAGGTAGCCCACCACTCCGGCCGCCGCAAACCCGACGAGCAGCAGCGGCGCGCTTGCCGTCGGACCCGGCGCCTTGCGAAGGTCCAGGAGGGCCTTGGCCCCCGCGCCCAGGATGATCGGCAGCGCCAGCAGGAACGAGAAGCGGGCCGCGTCCGGGCGGCTGAAGCGGCGCAGCTTTCCCGTCGCGATCGTGAAGCCCGACCGGGAGAACCCGGCCATGAGCCCCGCCGCCGCCTGCGCGAGGCCGATCCAGAGCCCGTCGCGGGCGTCGAGGTCCGCGAGGCCCCGGTCGGGCCCCGAGCGCGTGTCGGAAACGCCCTCGGCAAAGAAGAAGTAGGCGAACGCGACGAGCATCGAAGCCCCGATGAGGCCGACCGAGCGCATCGCCTCGAACCGCTTGAGCAGAAAGAGCCCCGCCAGCACTCCCGGCACCGTCCCCACCACGAGCGGCACGAGCATCGCGCGGCCAGCCGCATCCTGCGCCGGCTCCCCCCTCGCCCACCGCACGGCCTCCATCAGCATGGCGCCGATCTCCCGCCACGTCGAGGCGATCAGCGCCGCGGCCGTCCCGAGGTGCAGCACGATGTCGAAGGAGAGGGCCGTCTCGTCGTTGCGGATCCCCATGAGGGCCTGGGCCAGGAAGAGGTGCGCCGTCGACGAAACCGGCACGAATTCGGTCAGCCCCTGGATCGCGCCGAGGATCAGGGCCTGGAGAACCGTCATGGAGGGAGTGTAACCGGGGTGCGCGTGACGCTGCGCGCGGGACAGTCGGTCAACGGCCCTCGTCCCACGCCGCACGCGATATCGTCCTCCCAATGTCCCCTGGAGCGGTGAAACCCCGTCTCGCCCCGGCGCTGCCCGGCGCACGGCCCGCGCTCGCGCTGCTTCTCTTCATAAACCTTTTCAACTACGTCGACCGGCAGGTCCTGGCGGCGGTGGTTCCTTCGATCGAGCACAGCTTTTTCGGCTCGGGCAACGGATCTCGAAGCTCGGCCGCCCTCGACGCGCTGCAGAACTGGTGCCGCACGCACCTCGGCTTCAAGCCGGAGCTCGCGCTCATCGGAGTCCTCTCGATGGCGTTCATGGTTCTCTACATGGTCGGCGCGCCCATCTTCGGTCGCCTGTCGGAGCGGTACTCGCGCTGGTCGCTCGTCGGCATCGGCGTCGTCCTCTGGAGCCTGGCGAGCGGCGCGTCCGGGCTCGCCGCGACCTTTTTCGGTCTCCTTCTGACACGCTGCCTGGTCGGCGTCGGCGAGGCCGCCTATGGGCCGGTCGCACCGACGATCCTCTCGGACTTCTACCCGGTCGAGAGGCGAGGCCAGATCCTGGCCTGGTTCTACATGGCCATTCCCGTCGGCAGCGCCCTCGGCTACGTGCTCGGCGGCGCGGTGGCGGGCTCATCCATCGGCGAGCTCGGCGCGCGCCTGGCCGGCATCCATGCCGAGAGCTGGCGCTGGGCCTTCTTCCTCGTCGTTCCGCCCGGCATGGTGCTCGGGATCTGGGCGCTCTTCAAGAAGGACCCTCCGCGCGGCCACGCGGACGCCTCCGCCTCCGAGGCGCCGAAGCACATCCGGTGGCGCGACTACGGCGAGCTCCTGCGGACGCGCTCCTGGGTCTATTGCACGCTCGGGATGACGGCCATGACGTTTGCGATCGGCGGCATCGCGTTCTGGATGCCGTACTACCTGGCCCGCAAACCCGGCGCTCCGACCTCCGCGACGGTCATTTTCGGCGCCGTCACCTGCGTGGCGGGACTGGTGGCAACCCTGCTCGGGGGGCTCGCCGGCGACCGGCTGCGGACGCGGTTCCCCGGTTCGTACTTCCTCGTCTCGGGCGTCGCCATGCTCGTCGGCTTTCCGTTCATGCTTCTGACGCTGCACGCTTCCTTCCCGATGATCTGGATCTGGATCTTCGTGACCTGCTTCTGCCTCTTCTTCAACACCGGACCGACGAACACGATCCTCGCCAACGTGAGCCACCCGTCGATCCGCGCCGCCGGCTTCGCGTTGAACATCTTCGTGATCCATGCGTTCGGCGACGTCGTGTCGCCCGTCGTCATCGGCATCGTCGGCGACCGCTACGACATGAACCGCGCATTCACCCTCGTCGGAGCGATGTTCCTCGTCGCCGGAGTCCTTTGGCTTCTCGGCATGCGCTCTCTGGAACGCGATACGGCCATGGCGCCAACCCGGCTCGCGGGCCGACCCACATGACGAGAGACCCCGTCCGGGCCGGAGCCGGGTACGTCTTCGTGCGTGGCTTGACGCGTTTGCTTCTCCGGCTCTTCTACGCGCGCGTCGAGGTCGTCGGGATCGAGAACGTCCCCGCGTCCGGCCCCCTGATCGTCGCGGCCAATCACCACAACTCGATCGTGGACGCGATGCTGCTCCTGGCGGCGATGCCTCGACCGGTCCGCGTTCTGGCCAACGCGCCGCTGTTCCGGCATCCGCTGATCGGGCTCTTCCTGCGCATGATCGGAGGACTCCCGGTCCATCGCCGCAAGGAGGCCGGGGACGACCCTGGAAAGAACGCCGACCTGTTCGCCGCGACGACGGCGGCGCTCCACGCGGGCGGCGCCATCGCCATCTTCCCGGAAGGGCGCACGCAGCCGGAGCCGGCGCTCCAGGAGCTGCGGACCGGCACGGCGCGGATGCTTCTGGCCGCCGAGGACGCGGCGCATTCTGGGCCGCGGGTAACGCTGCTGCCCGTGGGCCTCGTCTTCGACGAGCCGGGCACCTTTCGGACGGGACGGGCGTTCATCCTGATCGGCGCGCCCGTCGAGACGGCCGACTGCCTGGACCCCGGCCCGGCGGCGGCCGGCAACCGGGCGCGCGTCCTGACCGATCGCCTGGCCGACGCGCTCCGCGGGCAGATCGTCGAGGCGGACGATCGACAGACGCTGCGCCTGTTGAAGCTCGTCGAAGAGCTCTGGCGCGACGGTCACGGCGCGTCGCCTCCGAGCGACGCCGCGCGGGTCGCCTGGCTCCAGGACGCGATGCGCGCCTATCGTGGGCTCCTGGAGCGGGCTCCCGAGCGCATGGCCGCGTTCCGGGCACAGCTCGAGGCGTTCGACGCCGAATCGGAGATGGCCGGCCTCGCCGCGGAGCGCCTCTCTCGCACGTATTCTCCCGGCGTCGTCGCCCGGTTCGGAATCGAGGAGGGCCTGTCGCTACTCCTCGGAACGCCCCTCGCCGTCGTCGGAATCGTTCTCCACGTCGTCCCTTACCAGCTCACCGCTCTCGCCGTTGGGCTCATCCCGCACACCGACGAGGAAGAGGCGACCGACAAGATCGCCGCCGGCCTCGTCCTCTATCCGGTCGCCTGGCTTGCCGAGGCGGGCGTGGCCCACGCCGTCGGAGGACGGGCGGCGCTCGTCGTTTTCCTGCTGGCGCTCTTCCCGACCGGCTTCTTCGCCCTCGCGTGGCACGAGCGCCTCCACCGTTTCGCGCGTGAGACTCGCGCGTTCGTGACGTTCCTGAACAACCGAGAGCTCCCACTCCGGCTGCGCCGGCGCCGTCGCGAGCTCGCCGGCGAGCTCGAGGAGCTCGTCCGACTGGCCCCGGCGCCGGACGCGCGGAGGTCCGGGTGACCCTTCCGACGTGGGCACTTCGGGCGGCGTTCGTGGCGGTCGGACTGGTCGCTTGGTTCTGGACGCAGGGGCGGATCGCGCGCCGCGCCTTTCCCGAGGGCCGCATCGGAGACCGCATCCTGGACCTCACCGAACCGCTCAACCGCCGTCTGTGGGAACACCCCCGCTGGGCCGACGCCCTTCTCATCGTCACGTCCGCCCTCATCGATCTCTTGGGAGTCTTCGTCATCGCGCTCGCCATCTTTGGCCCGAGCATCCGCCCGTTCGTCGGCCTCGCCCTGCTGTTTGCGCTGCGCCAGACGTGCCAGGGACTCTGCGCGCTCCCGGCTCCGGATCGAATGATCTGGCGCAACCCCGGGTTCCCGTCGCTTCTCGTCACCTACGGAACAAGCAACGATCTCTTCTTCTCCGGACACACCGCGATCGCAGTCTACGGCAGCCTCGAGCTCGCGCACTCCGGAGGGCCGCTCGCGGCGGCGCTCGGCATCGCCATCGTCCTGCTCGAAGCCGCCACCGTACTCGTGCTTCGCGCCCACTACACGATGGACGTCTTCACGGGCGCCGTCACGGCGCTGTGGGTCTGGACGGTTGCCTCGATGCTCGCGCCGAGCCTCGATGCCTGGCTGTCGGCCTTGCGCGGGTGAGGACGCCACACGCGAGTTCGCCAAGGGAGATGGCGGCCCCAACGGGAATCGAACCCGTGCTCCGGCCTTGAAAGAGCCGTGTCCTAACCGTTAGACGATGGGGCCGTCGCGGGACGGACAAAAATAACACGGCCGGTCCAACCTGGCCGGCCGGGCGCGCTACTGCTCGGGGGTCCGGGGCGCAGGACGGGTTCGCGGACCGGGGGCCGCTTCGGGGGCGGTCTCGACGCGAAACGACTTCACCAGGAGGATTTCGAGGGCCAGTCGCCAGCGCGCCTCCTCCTCCTTCCGGCACTCCCAGGCGATGACGCGCCCGGCGACCTCGAAATCCATGGCGGCGGGGCGCGCGGCGCTCTCGACGAGGTAGAAACGCGCGATCTCGTCGCGGGAGAGCTCGCGGTCGAGGATGACCGCGCACGAGATGAGGCCCGGACCGATCGCATCGACCCTTTCGCGAACGACTTCCGGGAGCCTCCCCGCGGGCATGGGACAA
>DATMNJ010000344.1:0-7106 GCA_035569175.1 Thermoanaerobaculia bacterium
GCGGGCAGAAGATCGCCGTGGGCGTGCGGGACGGCGTTTCCAACCTGACCTCGTACGTCCAGAAGAACGTCTTCGTCTCGGTGCTTCCCAAGGAGAAGCCGCTCGAGACCACCAAGCCGGGGACGTAATTTCGAGACTCGAATCTCATCGCGCATGATCGGCCGATGACGATGCTGCCGCCCGCCGAGCGGTTCGCGCGGCGCTCGGGGACTCGCGAGGGGCCTCGGCCGTGATCCCGATCCTCGATGCGCGCGGGATGCGGGCGGCGGATGCGGAGGCGATCCGCGGCGGGATCGCCTCGGGCGACCTGATGGAGAACGCCGCGATCGGGATCTGCGCGGCGATGGGGCAGGAGTACCCGGAGTGGCGGAGCGTGGCGGTCGTATGTGGTCCGGGCAACAACGGGGGAGACGGGCTGGCCGTCGGCCGCCTCCTGGCTGCCCGCGGCGCGGGCGTGAGGCTCGTCACGCTCGCCGATCCCGAGCGGTATTCGGGAGATGCGGCTGAGAATCTCGCGCGGGCTCGGGCGTCCGGGCTGGCGGCGGTCTCGCTCGCGGCGCGACACGGATTCCCGGCGCTCGCTCGGGCCCTCGGTGACGCCGACGGCGTCGTGGATGCCCTCTTCGGCACGGGCCTCTCGCGGCCGCTCTCCGGAAGCGCGCTGCGGGCCGTTCGCGCCCTCAACGCCGCGGGGCGCCCGGTGGTGTCGGTGGACGTGCCGTCGGGCGCGTCTTCCGACGGGGGATCTCTCCCGGGAACGACCGTGCGGGCGTCGCTGACGGTCGCGCTCGGGGCGCCGAAGCTCTGCCACGTGCTTGCGCCGGCCAGCGGCCTGTGCGGTCGGGTCGTCGTCGCCGACATCGGCATCGGGCGCGACGCCCTCGAAAGGCGGGCCCGCCGGCTCTGGCTGTCCGAGGATTCGGACGTCCGGTCGCTGCTTCCGGCGAGGCCGCTCGAGTCCCACAAGGGGACGTTCGGGCGCCTCGCCATCGTGGCGGGATCGCGCGGGAAAGCGGGAGCCGCGATCCTCGCCGCGCGCGGGGCCTTGCGGGGCGGAGCGGGGCTGGTGACGGTGTTCTGCGCGGAGTCGCTCGAAGCGCTCGTCGTCGGCGCGCTGCCCGAGGCGATGACGTTCGGGTTGCCGGAGTCGGGAGGCGCCCTGGCCGAGCGGGGCGCACGAGATCTCCTGCGGGCGCTCCCGGGATACGACGCCCTCGTCGTGGGGCCGGGCCTCGGTGCGGCGTCGGGCACGGTGCGGTTTCTCGAGGAGCTCCTCCCGCAGGCGCGGCTGCCGGTCGTGGCCGACGCCGACGCCTTGAACGCCTTCGCCGGCCGGCCCGCCTTCTTCGCCAGGCGTCCGGCGGCCACGATCCTGACGCCGCACCCGGGCGAGGCGGCGCGTCTACTGGCGTGCTCCACGTCCCGCGTCCAGGCCGACCGCCTCGGCTCGGCCCGGGCCCTCGCGCGCCGGGCTCGCGCGGTCGCGGTCCTCAAGGGGGCGCACACGCTCGTCGCGGCCCCGGGGGGCGAGGTGGCGGTCAATCCGACGGGCACGCCGCTGCTGGCGACGGCCGGTTCGGGCGACGTGCTCGCGGGCCTGGTGGGGGCGCTGCTGGCCGGGGGCCTCGCGCCGCGGGCGGCCGCCGTGGCGGGAGCATGGCTCCATGGCGCGGCCGCGGAAGCCCTCGCGCCGCGCCTCGGCGACGCGGGGCTGCTCGCGCACGAAGCCGCCGACGCGATCCCCGGGGTGCGGGCCGCGCTGCGGGGGCGGCGGCCTCCGGCGACGAAGGACGATGACTAGGTCCGAGACCGTCACGCGCAGCGCCGCCGAAACCGAGGCGCTCGGCGAGCGGCTCGCGGCTTCTCTCTCGGAGAAGGACGTCGTCTACCTCGAGGGCGACCTCGGAGCGGGGAAGACGGCCTTCGCTCGCGGGCTGGCGCGCGGCCTGGGCGCTGCGGAACGCGAGGTGGCTTCGCCGACGTTCGCCCTGCTCCACGAGTACGCCGGAGCGGACGGCGGCATCGTCCTGAGGCACCTGGATCTCTACCGCCTGTCCGACTCCGCGCGCGAGCTCGAAGTCCTGGGCCTTCCCGACTCGGTGAGCGGGGCCCCGGTCTGCGTCGAATGGCCGCGGGTCGCTGTCCGCGGCCTGCTCGCTCCCACCGTCGAGATCCGCATCCAAACCGAGCCCGGCGGCGAAAGCCGCCGGGTCTCGATCGCCCCGTCGGCGACTAGAAGGCGATGAGGACGCCGCCGTTGGCGACGAAGTTCGACATCCAGCTGGTGTAGGTGCAGGCCACGCCGGGCGCGCAGACGAAGGTCCGGTTGCCGAGAGCGGTCGAATACAGTCGTGCGTCGAGGCGCAACCCGAAGTGGGGGTTGAAAAAATACTTGTAGCCCCCGCCGAAGGCCATGGTGCCGTACGTCTTCGAGAAGCTCGGGACGCCATCGAAGGTCGCCTTGAGGTCGGCCACGCCGCCGCCCATCGTGAAATACGGCACGCCCCGCCCGTGGCCGAAGTTGAACGTCAGGTAGCCCATGAAGTACTGGATCCCGAAGTCGCCGAAATCCTGATTGGGAACGTCGAAGTGAACGGCGTGCCGGACGAAGTTCGTGTCCGTGCGGGCGTACTCGAATTCGGCTTCGAAGAGGCTGTTGAAGTTGTAGCCGACGCGGCCGCCGTAGTTCAAGTCGTCGCCGACGTCGACGTGATAGCGGTAGGGGTAGGCCGTGAAGCCCGCCCCATCCCCGAAGGTGCCTCCGACCAGGTAACCGGCGAAGCCGTTCAACTCGATGGTCCCGTTGCGCACCTGTGCACTCCCCGAGGCAGCGCCCGCCAGGCCGACGGCAAGGGCGATCAGAAACACGCGTATCTTCATGGCTGGACCTCCATCACTTCTAACGCCCGCCGCGAGCGCCAGGGTTACTTCCGAGCCTTCAGGTATTTCTCGACGATCTTTTTCCAGCGGTCCTCCCACTCGGGGGAATAGCCGACCGCCCGATCGACGAGGGTCCGATCCGGCCCGAGGATGAAAGTGGAGGGGATTCCGGTCGCGGTCAGCGGGCCGGCATCTTCCGGCGACGCGTAGTAGACCGGCAGGGAGATGTTGAACTGCTTCAGGAACGGGCTGACGCGGCGCCGGTCGGCGTCCACGTTGACGGACACCACGACGAAGTTCCGATCGCTGTAGGTGTCATACATCTTCTGAACGATCGGAAGCTCCTTCTTGCACGGCCCGCACCAGGTCGCCCAGACGTTCAAGAGGACCACGTTTCCCTTGAGCTGGGAGAGGCGGACGCTGCCGCCTTCCTCACCGACGAACTCGAGATCGGGGAAAGTGGGAGGCGCCTGGGGTTGCTCGGCGGCGGCTCCCACGGCGAGGGCCCCGGCCATGGCGAGGCCTAGAAAAGTCGTGCGCATTCGGATGCCCGAACGATCCGGGACGAACCAATATTCCGCCGCATGACAGACGCCAGAATAACCGATGTTGCCATAATGGGCGCCGTGACGAAGGCCCCCCCGGTGCTCGCGCGGGTTTACCGCGGGCCGCACGTGGAGTCGGCGCACCGCGGCAGCCTGGCGGTGGTCGACGAGCGGGGCCGGCTGCTCCAGGGTTGCGGCGACACGGCGCTGCCGGTGTACGCGCGGTCGGCGGCGAAGCCCTTCCAGGCGATGCCGCTGCTGCTGGCGGGCGGAGAGAAACGATTTCGCCTCGGGGACGCGGAGATCGCCCTGATGTGCGCCTCCCACGGCGGAGAGCCGGCGCACGTCCGTCTCGCGGGCGAGATCTTGAAGCGCGGAGGCTTCCGGCCCGAGGACCTGGACTGCGGCGCTCATGCTCCCATGCACGAGGCCTCCGCGCGCGAGCTCGTCCGGCGCGGCGAGAAGCCGACCGTGCTCCACAACAACTGCTCCGGCAAGCACGCGGGCCTTCTGCTCGCCTGCCGCGCGCTCGAGCTGCCGCACGTGGGATACACCGACCCCGGCCATCCGCTGCAGCGGAGAATCCGGACGATCCTCGCCCGCAACGCCAACGTCGCCGAGTCGCGGATCACCGTCGCCGTGGACGGCTGTAACCTGCCGGTCTTCCGCCTCCCACTCTCGGCACTGGCCACGGCGTACGCGCGCCTGGTCGCGGGCCGTCAGCCGGGCGAGGAGGCGTCGTCGGCGGCCGTGCGCAAACGGATCGTCCGGGCGATGCTGAAACGGCCGGACATGGTGGCCGGCACGGGGCGATTCACGACCGACTTCATCGCGGCCGGCCGGGGACGCTGGATCGGGAAGGAGGGCGCCGAGGGGGTCTACGCGCTCGGAGTCCTGGCCGCGGGCAAGAGGACGAAGGCCTTCGGCGTCGTCTTCAAGCTCGAGGACGGCTCGGCCCGCCCTCGCGATGCCGTGACGCTCGCGGCGCTCGAGCGCCTCGGGGTGCTGCCGCTCGAGATCCGCCGCGCGCTCGGCGCATATGCCGAGCCCGTGGTGCTGAACGCGCGGGGCGCGGAGGTCGGGCGCATCGAGGCCGACGTGCCGATCGCCGCGGCCGGCCGGCGCCGGGTGGGACGGTAGCGCAATGGCGTATCGCAACCTCTCCGCGTTCCTGCGCGCCCTCGAGGACGAGGGCGATCTCGTGCGCGTGCGCGAGCGTGTGTCGCCGCGGCTCGAGATCTCCGAGATCGCCGACCGCGCGGTCAAGAGCGGCGGCCCGGCGCTCCTCTTCGAGAACGTCGAGGGCTCGACGCTGCCCGTCGCGATCAACGTCTTCGCGTCGCGTCGCCGGATGCTCAAGGCGCTCGAGATCACTTCGTGGGAGGAGTGGGATGCGCGCCTCGAGTTCTTCCTCGACCCGAAGCCTCCCGTGGGGATCCTGGAAAAGCTGAAGGCGATCCCGAGGGTCACGGAGCTGGCGTCCATCTTCCCGAAGACCGTCCGCAGCGGGGCGTGCCAGGAGGTCGTGACGACCGGCGACGCCGTCGATCTCGGGACCCTTCCGATCCTGACCTGCTGGCCGCAGGACGCCGGGCCCTTCGTGACGCTCCCGCTCGTGATCACGAAAGACGCGGCGACGGGCAAGACGAACGTGGGGATGTATCGGATGCAGGTCTACGACCGCGCGACGACCGGCATGCACTGGCAGAAACACAAGGACGGCGCGGGCCAGGCACGCGGCTACGAGCGGGAGGGCCGGCGCATGGAAGTGGCCGTCGCGATCGGGTGCGATCCGGCCACGGTCTTCTCGGCGATCGCGCCGCTTCCGCCGGGAGTGTCGGAACTTCTCTTTGCGGGTTTCGTCCGCGGGGAAGCCGTCCCGCTCGTGCCGGCGAAGACGGTCGACCTGCTCGTGCCCGCCGAGGCCGAGATCGTCCTCGAAGGCTACGTGGATCCGACGGAGCGCCGCCGCGAGGGCCCCTTCGGGGACCACACCGGGTTCTATTCGCTCGACGACGACTTCCCCGTCTTCCACGTCACCGCAATGACGCGCCGCGAGAAACCGGTCTACATGACGACGATCGTGGGCCGGCCTCCGATGGAGGACGGGTTCATGGGGGAGGCGGTCGAACGGCTGTTCCTGCCCCTCGTCAGGAGGACGATTCCGGAGATCGTGGACATGCACCTTCCGGTCGAGGGCATCTTCCACAACCTCATGATCGTGGCGATCGACAAGCGTTACCCGGGCCACGCCCGGAAGACCATGCACGCGATCTGGGGAACCGGCCAGATGATGTTCACCAAGACGATCGTCGTCGTGGACGCCGACGTGGACGTCCGGAACGTCGCGGAGGTGACGTGGCGGGCCCTGACGGCCATCGACCCCGAACGCGACATCGAGCTGGTGAAGGGCCCGCTCGACGAGCTCGACTTCGCGGCGCGACTGCCCTGCTACGGCAGCAAGCTCGGCATCGACGCCACCCGAAAGTGGAAGGAGGAGGGCTTTGCCGGCCGCTGGCCGGACGCCATCGAAATGTCGCCGGACGTGAAGGCGAAGATCGATCGGCTCTGGCCCTCCCTCGGGATCGGAACGGGCCGCCGCGGTTAGGCTCCGGCGGGTGTAAAATCATCCGTCCAGAAATGAAAGTCCTTTTCGTCGACCCCGAAGAGTCTTCCCGCGACGCCCTCCGGCGCTCTTTGGCGGCGCTGGGCTGCCCGGCCCGCGGCTTCGGCGGCGTCACGGAAGCGGAGGCCGCCCTGGGCGAGTTCGGCCCCGAGGTCGTCGTCGCCGCGCTCGACGCCGACGGGGCAGCCGACTTCCTGGCGGGGGCGAGCGCCGCGGACCCGAACCGGTCCGTTCTCGCGCTCGTCGATTCCGGCGACCTCGACCGCGCGGTGACGGCCCTCGCCGCGGGCGCCCACGACTTCCTCTGGCGCCCGATCTCGGAGGCGCGCGTCGCCCAGCTCCTCGCGTCGGCGGCGGCGCGCGGCGAGCGCGAGGCGGACGCGGAGCAGACGCGGCTGCGCCTGGCGCGCGCCGAGCTGCGCGACGCTCTGCCGGGACGCTCGCCCCGCTGGATCGGCGCCCTCTTGGGGCTCGAGCGCGCCGCCCGAGCCGGCGCTTCGGTCCTGATGACCGGAGAGTCCGGAACGGAGAAGGACGCCGCGGCCCTGGCACTGCACCGTCTCTCGCCCCGCGGCGCCGGACGGTTCGCCTACATCTCGGAAGGGGAGTCGCTCGACCTTGCGACCCGCCAGACGGGAGCCGGCACGCTGTTCGTCCCGAACATCGAGGCCACCTCGATCGGTTACCAGGAGATGCTCCTCGCCCACATCGAGAGCAAGCGGCCGACGCGCTTCGTCGTCGCGCTCGACGAGGACCCGAGCGACGCCCTGGCGGGCGGACGCTTGCTGCGGCCGCTCTACGAGGTGTTGTCGGGCATGGTGGTGCACCTTCCCCCCCTGCGCGAGCGCGGAGGCGACGCCGCGATCCTGGCCGAGCGCCTCCTCGAGGACCTCGATCCGACCCTCGCCTTCGAGCTGGACGCCCTCGACGCGCTGAGCGCCCACGACTGGCCGGGCAACACGAACGAGCTGCGCGAGGTCATCCGCCGCGCCGCGCGCCTCTCGGAAACCACGGTCGGCCCTCTCGTCGTCCGCTCCGTGCTCGCGCGCCCGCTA
>DATMNJ010000345.1:0-2611 GCA_035569175.1 Thermoanaerobaculia bacterium
GTCGGGGGAGACGTCCACCGACATCCACGTCCCCTCGTTCGCGGTGAACGTGATCTTGCGCGCGTCGGCGTGGGGCGTGTTGATGTCCGCGGCCGGGTCGGCGCTCTTCGGCTTGGCGTCGCCCCCGGGAGGATCGGCCCCGAGGCCGAGCCCGGCCAGGCCGACGCCAAGACCGAGGAGCGTGCAGAGCGGGAGCAGCCGTTTGCGCATTGCGGTTCTCCTTGAAACGGGACGTCGCGGGGCTCGGGGTTCGGTCAACCGGTGAAGGCGCGGATTATCCGTCGCGGGCGAGCGGTCTTGTCAACAGGGAACTGATTGGGGCGACAATGGACGACCATGAGAACCCGCACCGCGGCGATCCTGGCGGGCGCGGCCCTCGCGCTCTTTCTTGGATGGCACCGGCTGGAGCTGCGCCTGCTGGAGCATCGGGCGGCGCCCCGTCCCGACGTGCGCGGGGAGCCCGCCCAGATCGCCGAGGAACGGGCGCCGTTCGACTTCACGGCGCGGGGCCACCGCTTCCGGATCACGCCCCGGTTTCGGTGGGACCAGTCGGCGCGGGTCGTCGGCGAGGAACCGTATCGTTTTGGCGCAGCCGGGGCTCTCATCCCGGAGGACTTCGCCCTCGCCTGGGGGCCGCTGCTGGCCCCGCCCTACGCCGGCGCGATCGCGTACAGCCAGGGCTCCCGCTTTTTCTTCTGGAGGACGCGCAACGGCGCGCTCGACCGCGGCACGATCGTCTCCCACGCCGCCAACACCCACATCATCCCTGCCGACACGATCCTGCGCCGCGCGATCGGATGCGTGTCCACGGGCGACGACGTGCGCCTCGAAGGCTGGCTCGTGGACGTGGACGGGGTCAGCGACGCCGGCTTTCACTGGGGCACGAGCACCTCGCGACTGGACGAGGGCCCCAGCTCCTGCGAGACCGTCTTCCTCGAGCGGCTGACGATCAACGAGCGGGTCTACGAGTAGTCAGGATCGGGCGAGCGGGCCCTGGAGTCCGATCACGCACTTTCCCACTTCTGGGCGACCCGGCGGGCGATCAGGAAGAACACCGCGCCGAGAAGGGCGAGGACGGCCACCTGCGGCCAGATCGCCCAGAGGGGCTCGTCGCGCCAGAAGATCTTCTGGAAGCCGTCGAGGGCCCATGCGTTGAGCGTAATGAGGCCGATCTTCTGCAGCTTCTCGGACATCAGGAAGCGCGGGAAGAGGCTCCCGCCCAGGGCGGACATGAGCAAAATGGACAGGTTCGAGAGGGCCACCAGCTGCATGCGCGAATGGCAGACCGAGGCGAGCATGAGGCCGAAGGCCGACGACGCCAGCGCCGTCGCGAGCGCCATGATCACGAAGCCCGGGATGTGGCTCCAGAGCTCGAGGCCGAAGAGAATCGCTCCCCACACGAACATGAGCGTCAGTTGCGCGACCCCGACGCAGGAGAGATAGAGGAGCTTGCCGAGCAGCAGCCTGGTCATCGAGACGCGCGTCGCGAGAATGCGGTCGAGCGTGCCGCTCTCGGCTTCCTCGATGAGCGCGCCCCCGGCTCCGGCCGCGGAGAAGAGCAGGAACATCACCCCGAGCCCCGCGGCATAAAAGGTCACGGTCGGGTTCTTCTTCGTTTCGCCGAGGATGTCGCGCGTCTCGACGGCGACCAGGCCGCCGCCTCCCGCCGCCTTCCCGGCCGACGGCTCGGCGTCGTCGGACGGCTTCTCGATCGCGCCGATGGCCTGATCCATCCGCGCCTTCTGCTCCGGCGTCAGGCCGCCGCTCCATTTCTCGAGCTCGGCCAGTCCCGACCGCGCCATGGCGGCGGGCATCGACGTCATCGCGACCTTCTGCAGGAGGCCGTTCAACATCGGAGGGGCAACCGGGTCCGAGCTGTCCGCGAGGATCTGGAGCCGGGCGCGGTTTGCTCCCGGGCCGAAGCCGATGGCATTCTCGCCGAACCCCTTCGGGATGATGAGCGCAACCGGGACCTCGCCCTTGCGCACGGCCTGTTCGGCCTGGGCGGCCGTGTAGAACGGGCCGATCGGATCGTTCTCGGGCCCCGGTTTGAGCCCAACGGACAGGCCCGGCTCCGCTTTCAGGCCGGCCACGAAGCGGCGCGAGGTCTCGCTGCCGTCCTCGTCCACGATCGCGACCGAGACCTTTCGGGTCGTCGCGCGGCCCGAACCGGCGAAGATCGAGGCGAAAATCGTGAAGAAGGCGACGGGCAGGACGAAGGCCAGCACGAACGCGGCGCGGTCGCGCTTCAGGTTCATGAGCCGGTTCTTGGCGACGGCGAGGACCATGCTCATTCGCGCAGCTCCCGCCCCGTCAACTGGAGGAAGACCTGCTCGAGCGTCGGCGTCTTCAACGTCAGGTCGCGCACGGGCACGTTTTCGGCATGGAACAGTTCGAGCAGCGTCCGGATCTCTCCGGCCGGGTCCTCGACCGACAACCGGACCCCCGTCCCGTCCACCGCGGCGCCGAGGCGGCCGAGCTTCTCGGCGAGCGCCGGCGGGATCGCCTGGGCGGCGTCGAGGGCCACGGCCTGCCGGGTCCCGACGGTCTTTCTCACGAGCTCGTCCTTGGTCCCGGACGCGATGATCTTGCCGTGGTCGATGATGGCGAT
>DATMNJ010000346.1:0-11615 GCA_035569175.1 Thermoanaerobaculia bacterium
GAGGAAGACCGTCCCCGTGCAGGCCGGAGGCGTGTAGGCCGATCCCTGGTCGGCCTTGAGCAGAAAGACCGCCATCTGCGCGCGAGTGACCGGGTTCTCGGGACAGTAGTCGCCGTTGCCGCAGCCTCCCGTGATGCCGCGCCCGGCGAGGTCCTCGATCCAGGGGTCGAACACTCCTCCGGTGCAGGGAACGTCGAGGAACACCGTCCCCGTGCAGGCCGGCGGCGCGTACGTGGCGCCGAGCTTGGACTTGAGCAGGAAAACGGCCATCTGCTTGCGCAGCGTCGTGTCGCCGGGGCAGTAGTCGCCGGGGAGCCCGCAACCCCCCGTGACGCCGTTGTGGAAGATCGTCTCGACGTACTTGTAGAACTGGTCGTCCGACGGCACGTCGGCGAAGCTCCCGCCGAGGTGCAGGGTCCAGGTCTTGTTGGGGCCGCCGGTCGGCCGGGCGAGGATGAGAAGGAACTCGTCGAAGGTCAGATCGACGTGGCCGTTCGGGCGCATTCCGGTCACTTCCATGGAGTAGCAGTCCGCGGAGTCCGCGCAGTTGGCGGTGGCGCCCGACGCGATCGACCCGTAGGTGGCCGTGATGTCGGCAATCGAGTACGTCAGACCGCTCGGGCCCGTCAGGTTGTCCGCGGTGCCCCCGACGGTCACCGTGGAGAGCGTTTCATTCTTCCAGGAGGGCGCGATCGTGACGGTCTCCCCGAGCTCGAGAACCCCGTTGCCCGCGAGGTCGACATTCAGCGCGGCCGGAGTCACCCCCAACGTCTGCCCGATGACGGTCATGACGATGTCCACGTCCGGGTGATCGAGCGATGCGAAGGTGACGGGCGTGGGAATGCCGCAGCCTGCCGCCTCGAGGTAACTCGGCGCGCTCTGTCCCGCCGTGTTGGAGCCGATGAAAAACCGATTGCTGTCGGGGATCCCGCTGGGCGTGAAAATCTCCACGACGAGGGTGGACCCGGCCGGGACGGCCGCCGCGACCGGGACGCCGAGCAGGGTGAGCTGCTGGTCCAGAACCGTCACGTCGGCCGTCCCGATCAGGGTTCCGCTTCCCGAGGGAAACGTCGCCCACGTATAGAGATTGACGGTCATCGGCTGACCCGTGCCCCCGCCCGACGTGGCCTCCTGGACGCCGATCGTCACCTGGCAGACCTCGAAGTCGCCGGTGATGCCGAAAGACGTCAGGTCCATTGCCCGGAAATAGTGGTTGTCGGCGTGGAAGAAGTTGGGCGGGCCACTATTACAGGAGATGGAATTCGAGGGTGTCACCGTCGAAGGATCGGTCGACTGGCTGATCGACGTCGGACCGCAGGGGGGATCCGCGACGCTTTTCGCGGAGTGCGGCGGACCGTTGACCCCGGCGGGACCAAGGCTCAGGGTTTGTGCCGAAACCAGACTGGAGACTGCGGCGGCAAGCACACCGATGGCCAGAGCGAGGCGGGGCGTTTTCATCATGGCTCCCTCTTTCGCGCAGAGAAACAAAAATGGGTTGGTGATGGACGATTTTACAACGAAACGGTGCGCGCGGAGCACCTCGGACACGCCGCCGCGAAAAAACTAGACGAGCGACACGCCGCCGTCCACGCGAAGCACCTGGCCCGTGATGAAGGAGGGTCCGCTGCACAGGAAGACGACGGTCTTGGCAACGTCGGACGGATCTCCGTTGCGCAGCAGCGGCGCCTTCTGTGCCCAGCGCTGCGCCGTCTCCGGTGGCGTTGCCTCCGGGACGAGGACCGTTCCGGGCGCCACGCCGTTGACCGAGACCTCGGGGGCCAGCTCGATGGCGAGCGCGCGGACGACGCCTTCGGCCGCGGCTTTCGAGACCGAGTGCGCGGAATAGTTGCGCGCCGGCGCCGTCGCGAGAAAGTCGGAGATGAGCACGACGCGCCCCCGCCGCGCGCGCAGCAGCGGGGCGGCCTCGCGGGCCAGCAGGAACCCGGCGCGCGCGTTGAGGTTCAGGGCATCGTCCCAGAGCGCCGCGTCGCTCTGCTCGAGCGAGGCGCGGTGGAAGTTGGCGGCCGAATGGACGAGCAGGTCGAGGCCGCCCATCGCGGCCGCAGCGGCGCGGACGAGGTCGCGGCATGCCTCGGGCCGCGTGAGGTCCGCCGCGAGGGGCGCCGCCCGGCGTCCGAGCGAACGGATCGCCGCGCAGACGTCCTCGGCGGCCCCGGCGGAACCCCGGTAGTGCACGACCACGTCCGCCCCGGCGCCGGCCAGGGCAAGGGCGATGGCGCGCCCGACCCGCACCCCCGCTCCCGTGACGAGAGCGACGCGGCCGTCGAGCGGGATCGCGCTCACGGCCGCGTGCGCGCGGTCGCGGGCCGCGGGACGGCGACCGGGCCCTTCCGGACGACGGCCGCGGGATCGGCCATCAGGCGCCCGTTCTCGAGGAAGGCCCTCCACTCGGCGCCGAGGGCCCAGAGGTGCGTCGCAACGGCCGTCAGGGCGGCGGTCAGGTGCACCCAGGAGGGCAGGGCCTTCGTATGGACGGCGCCGCCCAGGACGAACACGGCGATGGCCGAGAGGAGGGCGAAGGTCGCCGGCGGCGAGGTGCGCCGCTTCAGGTCGCGCAGGATGCCGAGCACGGCGCGGCGCTCGGCCTCGGTGTAGCCGACGATCTCGTCCTTGACCAGGCGTCCGGTGCCGATGAAGAAGAAGATGACCATGGACTGGGAGAAGAGGGACAAGAGGACGGTGGGGATCGCGTAGGCCACGTGCTTGGTCACGAGGAGGCGCGCGGCGGGAGTCGCCTGGAGCAGGTGGGTGGCGACGACGAAACCCTGGACCGAGGTCAGCAGGAAGCCGGCGAGAGCGAGCAGCGTTCCGGCGAGCAGGGCGATGGCCATCGCGCGGAAGCCTAACGCACTCGCCACAGGCCTCGGAGCCGGGCGATCCTTGACCGGCCCGGAGGGGCGCGACACAATCGCGCCGCAGGGAGGATCCATGGGCAGCGAGCCTCGAACACTGTGCGACATCTTCGTCGCGGCCGCCGCCTGCGGGAAACCCAACCTCCAGCTGTCGAAAGTGGGGGGCGCCTGGAAGCCGATCTCGGCGGCCGACTTCGGATTCTCCGTGAGGGCCCTTTCGCTGGGATTGAACGGCCTGGGAATCCAGCCCGGGGACCGCGTCGCGATCCTGTCGGAGAACCGTCCCGAGTGGGCGATGGCGGATTTCGCCATCCTGTGCGCGGGGGCCTGGTCGGTTCCGATCTATCCCACGCTCCCCGCCGGCCAGGTCGCGCCGCTGCTCGCCGACTGCGGTGCCAAGGCGATCTTCGTCTCGACCCTCGAGCAGCTCGGCAAGATCCTGACGGTCCGCTCTCGGCTCCCGAGCCTCGACCACGTCGTCCTCATCGAGGGGAATCCGCCGCGCGAGCCGGGCTTCACGACCTTCCACGAAGTCGTGGACCGAGGCCGGCCCACCCTCGAGATGAGTCCCGGGATTTTCGAGCAGCGCGCCGCGCGGGTCAAGCCCGAGGACGTGGCGACGATCATCTACACCTCCGGGACGACGGGCGAGCCCAAGGGAGCGATGCTGACCCACCGCAACTTCGTCTCCAACGCGGTCGCCGGCTGTGAGGTCGTTCCGTTCTCCTTCGACGCCGTGGCCCTTTCGTTTCTGCCTCTGTCGCACGTGTTCGAACGGCTCACCGACTACGCCTATTTTCACAAGGGCGCCTCCATCGCCTACGCCGAGTCGATCGACAAGCTCGCCGCCAACTTCCTGGAGGTGAATCCCCACTGCTTCGCCGCCGTGCCGCGGGTCTACGAGAAGGTCCACGCGAAGATCATCGCGAAGGCGGAGGCGGGCGGCCTGCTCAAGCGCAGGCTCTTCGCGTGGGCGCTCGGCGTCGCGCGCGACCGCGTCCCGTACATGGAACGGGGTCAGGCGCTGCCGGGGCTGCTCGCGGCGAGGGCAAGGGTCGCCGACGCCCTGGTGTTCAAGAAGATCCGTGCGGCGCTCGGGTCGAACTTCCGGTTCGCGGTCTCGGGGGGCGCCCCGCTGTCCAGGGACCTCGCCGAGTTCTTCATCGGCGCCGGCGTCCAGATCTACGAGGGATACGGCCTGACCGAGACCTCTCCGATCATCTGCCTGAACGGGCCGGGGCGCTGGCGCCTCGGCACCGTCGGCAAGCCGCTCACGGGAATCGAGGTCAAGATCGCCGACGACGGGGAGATTCTCACGCGCGGACCGCACATCATGAAGGGCTACTTCAACAAGCCCGAAGCCACGGCGGAGGCGATCGACCGGGAGGGCTGGTTTCACACCGGCGACATCGGTGAGCTGCACGACGGCTTTCTCTCGATCACGGACCGCAAGAAGGACCTCATCGTTCTGGCCGGAGGCAAGAAGGCCGCGCCGCAGCCGATCGAGAACGAGCTGAAGAAGTCGCCGTTCATCGGCCTGCCGATCGTCATCGGCGATCGCCAGAAGTTCCTCGGGGCCCTGATCGTGCCGAATTTCGAGCGGCTCAAGCAGTGGGCCGAGGCCGGCAAGCACGAGATCGCCTGGAACGCTCTCGATGCCAATCACGACGTCCGGCGGCTCTACCAGGCGGAGATCGACGCCTACAATGCCGGCAAGCCCCACCACGAGCAGATCCGGGCCTTCGCGCTGCTGCCCGCGGACCTCACGATCGAGGACGGCTCGATCACGCCGACGCTCAAGGTCAAGCGGCGCATCCTCGAGAGCCGGTACTCCTCGCTCATCGAGGCGATGTACGCGGCGGCGGACAAGTCGCATGTCGCGTGACGTCGTCATCGTCGAGGGCGTCCGCACGCCCTATGCGAGGGCCGGCACCGAGCTGAAGACGGTCTCCGCGGCCGACCTGGGGCGGATCGTCGTGACGGAGCTGCTGGCGCGCACCGACTTCGATCCGGCCGGCCTCGACCACGTCATCTTCGGCAACATTGCCCAGCCGCCGGACGCGGTGAACGTCGCGCGGGTGGCGGCCCTGAAGGCGGGCGTCCCGGATCGGGTGCCGGCCTTCACGGTGAATCGCCTCTGCGGGTCGGGCCTGCAATCCATCGTGGACGCCTTCTACCGGATCGCGGCCGGCGACGCCGAGGCGATCATCGCGGCAGGCGTCGAGTCCATGTCGCAGATTCCGCTGCTCTATTCGCAGGAGAGCCAGGAGGTGTTCACCGGCGTCTTCACCGCGCGCGATCTCGGCGGCCGCCTCGCCGCGGCTTCGCGGTTCCGGCCGCGCCACTTCAAGCCCGAGATCGGCCTCCAGCTCGGCCTGACCGACGCCGTGTGCGGCCTGAACATGGGGGAGACGGCGGAGGTGCTCGCCAAGGAGAACCGGATCACCCGCGAGGAGCAGGACGCCTTCGCGCTGCGGTCGCACCAGCGCGTCACCGTCGCCCGGGCAAAGCTCGCCGAGGAGATCGTCCCGGTCCCGATTCCGCCGGGGTACGAGGCGGTGGCGACGCGCGACAACGGAGTTCGCGAAAACCAGTCGATGGAGGCCCTCGCGAAGCTCAAGCCCTACTTCGATCGGAAGTTCGGCACCGTCACGGCCGGAAACTCCTCGCAGATCACCGACGGCGGGGCCGCCGTCCTCGTCATGAGCGCCGGGGCCGCGAAGGCGCGCGGCTACAAACCGCTCGGGCGGGTCCGCGGGTTCGCCTTCTGCGCGCTCGAGCCCGAGCGCATGGGCCTCGGCCCGGCGGTGGCGACGCCTCTGGCGTTGAAGAACGCCGGGCTGTCCTGGGAGGACATCGGCTTGGTCGAGATCAACGAGGCGTTCGCGGCGCAGGTGCTGGCGTGCGCCCGCGTGTTTCCGTCGGCAGCCTGGCACGCCCGGTACGGCACCGGCGGCCCGATCGGCGAGATCGACTGGGAAAAGACGAACGTCAACGGCGGCGCGATCGCGCTCGGGCACCCGGTCGGCTCCTCGGCGAACCGGCTCGTCATGACGTTGCTCAAGGAGATGCGGCGCCGCGGGACGCAGTTCGGCCTGGCCACCATGTGCATCGGCGGCGGCCAGGGCGGGGCGGTCGTCCTCGAGCAGCTGCCGGCATGAGCGCCTTCGATCTCCAGGTCGAGGAGGACGGCCTCGCGGTCCTGACCTTCGACCTCGCCGGCGAGAAGGTCAACAAGTTCTCGACGCCGGCCGTGGCCGAGCTCGGCGACGTCCTCGTGCGGCTGACCCGTGAGGCCCGCATCCGCGGCCTCCTCATCCGCAGTGGCAAGCCCGACGTCTTCATCGCCGGCGCAGACGTCAAGGAGTTCTCGTCCGTCCGCCCGGAGGACGCGCGCACGGCGGTCGAGCGCGTGCAGTCGCTCTTCGAGCAGCTGGCGCACCTGCCGTACCCGACCATCGCGGCCATCAACGGGGTCTGTCTCGGCGGCGGCACGGAGCTCGCCCTCGCGTGCGACTACCGGCTCATGTCGGACGGGAAGAAGGCTCAGATCGGCCTGCCGGAGGTGCGCCTGGGAATCTTCCCGGCGTGGGGCGGCTGTACGCGGCTGCCCCGCCTGGTGGGATTGCCCGCCGCGCTCGATTTGATCCTGACCGGCAAGTCGCTCGACGCCCGGCGCGCCCGCCGAATCGGTCTCGTCGACGAGGCCGTGCCGGCCGCGATCCTGGAGGACTACGCGCGGCGGTTTGCGCGCTCGAAGCTCGGCGGCGCGAAGCGGCCCGCCCGACGGGGGGGCACGTCGTTGTCCGAGCGCGCGCTGGAGGCGACGCCGCTCGGCCGCCGCGTCATCTTCTCGAGAGCCCGCGACAGCGTGATGAAGCAGACGGGAGGCCACTACCCGGCTCCGCTCGAAGCGCTCGAGGTGATCGAGGAGGGCTACGGGCGCCCGGTCGCCGACGGCCTCGCGATCGAGGCGCGCCACATCGGCCTCATCTTCGGAGGTGAGGTCCAGCGAAACCTCCTCGCCATCTACTTCCTGACGGAAGAAGTCAAGAAGGAGACGGGCGTCGCGGACCCGTCGGTACGGGCGCGCGAAGTCGCCCGGGTCGGCGTTCTCGGGGCGGGCGTGATGGGCGGCGGCATTGCCCAGCTCGCGGCCGACAAGGGTCTGCCCGCTCGCATGAAGGACATCCAGCCGGAGGCGCTGGGACACGGCTATGCGGCGGCGGCCGCGGTCTGGAAGAACGCCGTGCGCAAGCGCCGTCTGACCCCGCGCGAGATGGCCCGCAAGATGGACCTCCTGTCGGGCACGCTCGACTACTCCGGCTTCCCGCGCTGCGAGGTCACGATCGAAGCCGTCGTCGAGAAGCTTGCGATCAAGCGGGCCGTACTGAAGGAGTGGGAGGCGGCGGTTCCGAAGACCGCCATCTTCGCGTCGAACACCTCGACCCTGCCGATCACCGAGATCGCGGCCGGTGCCCTGGAGCCGGGGCGCGTCGTCGGAATGCACTTCTTCAACCCCGTCCACCGGATGCCGCTCGTCGAGGTGATCCGCGGGGAGCGCACGAGCGACGAGACGGTGGCGACGGTTTTCGCGCTCGCGAAGACGCTCGGCAAGACGCCCGTCGTCGTCCGCGACGCCCCGGGTTTTCTGGTCAACCGGATTCTCGCGCCCTACCTGTCCGAGGCGGTGCGCCTGGTCCAGGAGGGCTGCCGGATCGAGGACGTGGACGCGGCGATGACGGCCTTCGGCATGCCGGTCGGCCCGCTGGCGTTGCTCGACGACGTCGGCCTCGACGTCGCGGCCAAGGGCGGCGAGGTCCTCCAGGCCGCGTTTCCCGAGCGTCTCAAGATGGGGGGCGAGGAGGCGCTGGCCGCCTCCGGCCGGCTCGGCCGCAAGAACGGGAAGGGGTTCTACGAGTACGAAGGGACCAGCCGCCGCGGGCCCGCGCCCGAGGCCTATGCGGCCCTGCGCGCCGAGCGGCGGGACAAGTCCCCGCTGCCGGGCGAGGTCATCGAGGCCCGCCTCGTGCTCCCGATGATCAACGAGGCCTCCTTCTGCCTGGAGGACGAGATCGTCGCGGGACCCGCGCGCCTGGATCTGGCGATGATCTTCGGCACCGGGTTCCCGCCGTTTCGCGGGGGCCTGCTGCGCCACGCGGACGCGATCGGCCTGGGCAGGGTCTTCTCGCGGCTCGACGACCTCGCCGAGCGCCTCGGGCCGCGCTTTGCGCCGTCCGACCTCATCCAGCGCCTGGCCAACGCCCGGCGCGGTTTCTATCCCGGCTCGACGCAGCCGTCCAGGGAGATTGCCCCATGACCGATCGCCCGTCCGCGCACGCCCCGGCCGCCGCTCGCCGGGTGCCCGTCGTGAAGTCCCTGTTCTCGGGGGAGATTCCCGAGGACACGGTCTTCCCGTTCCCGGAAATCGACGCCGCCGAGCGCGAGACCGTCTCGGTCTTCCTCGACTCGTTCCGCGGTTTCGCCCGAGACCACGTCGACTCGGCGAGGATCGAGCGCGAGCACCGGATCGACCCCGCCGTGATCCGGGGATTGGCCGAGCTCGGCGCGTTCGGCATGACGATCCCCGAGGCGTACGGCGGCTACGGGTTCTCGGCGTCGGCGTACTGCCGCGTGACCGAGGAGATCGGGCGCACGGACGCGTCGCTCGGCATCCTCGTCGGCGGCCACCAGTCCATCGGCCTGAAGGGGCTCATCCTCCACGGCAACGAGGAGCAGAAGAAGAAGTGGCTCCCGCGGTTGGCCGCCGGCGAGATGATCGCGGCCTTTGCGCTGACCGAGCCGGAGGCCGGTTCCGACGCGGCCTCGATCCGGACGACCGCCGTGTTCGACGAGACGAAGAACGAGTTCGTCCTGAACGGGACCAAGCACTGGATCTCCAACGGCGGCTTCGCCGAGTTCTTCACGGTCTTCGCCAAGGACGTGAAGCTCGCGGCGACCGACGAGCACCGCCGGATCACGGCGTTCGTCGTCACGAAGGACCTCGGGGGCGTCACGCCTGGCAAGGAGGAGCACAAGCTCGGCCTCAAGGGCTCGTCGACCGTTCCGATCGAGCTCGAGAACGTGCGCGTGCCGGCCTTCAACGTCCTCGGGGAGCGGGGCCAGGGCTTCAAGATCGCGGTGGAGATCCTGAACACGGGCCGCACGTCGCTGGGCGCCGGGTGCATCGGCGGCTCCAAGATCATGCTGCGGGAGGCCGCGCGGCACGCCACGCAGCGCAAGCAGTTCCAGACGAAGATCTCCGAGTTCGAGATGATCCGGTCGAAGTTCGCCCGGATGGTCGTCTCGACGTATGCGCTCGAGTCCATGGTCTACCTCACGGCAGGCCTGATCGACCGCGGCCTCGAGGACTACTCGCTCGAGGGCGCCTGCTGCAAGATCTTCGGCACCGAGACCGTGTGGCGCAACATCAACGACGCGCTCCAGATCGCCGGCGGAAACGGCTTCATGGAGGAATACCCCTACGAAAAGGCCCTGCGCGACTCGCGCATCAACATGATCTTCGAAGGAACCAACGAGATCCTGCGGGTCCTCGTCGCCCTCTCGGGCATGCGGGACGTGGGGGAGGATCTCCAGGAGGTCGGGCGCGCGCTCAAGGCCCCCCTCTCGTCGCTCGGCATCCTCTCCGAATACGCCGCGCGCAAGTTCAGGGGCGCCGTGACCCCGGGGCGCCTCACGAAGATCGCGCCGGAGCTGGCCGCGCAAGGCGAGATCGTCGCCCGGTACGCGCGGTCCGCCCATGGCGCCGTCGAGACGCTGCTGCGCAAGTATGGGAAGGGGGTCATCGCGAAGCAGTACCACCAGGAGCGCCTGGCCAACGTTGCCATCGACCTGTATGCGTCGGTGGCGGTCCTCTCGCGGGCGACCGCGGCGATCGGCGCGCGCGGTTCGGAGAAGACGGCCGAGGAGATCCGGGTTGCGAAGGCGTTCGTCGAAGGCGCGAAGTACCGGATGGTCGGCCACCTGAAGGAGATGGACAAGAATCGTGACGCGGAGCAGACCGCGATCTCGGAAACCGCGTACGCGGCCCTCGGGTACGGCTTTTCATTATGGGAGTGACGATGGCGCGCAGAGCTCTGACCCTTGGTCTGGTGAGCCTCGCCCTAGCGGCCGGAGGGCGGCTCCCCGCTGCGGACGCCCCGGAGAAGGCGGGAACGGCGTCGGCGCTGGCGTGGTTGGCGACCGTAGACGCGGGCCGGTACGCCGAAAGCTGGGACGACGCCGCGGCGGACTTCAAGGCAGTGGTGAGCCGGACGCAGTGGGTGGCGGCGCTCGACAAGGCGCGCAAGCCCCTCGGCAAGGTCGTCTCGCGACAGCTGCGCGAGGCAAAATACCTGACCGAGGTCCCGGGCGGCCCGGTGGGTGAATACGTCGCGATCCTGTACGACACGAGTTTCGAGAACGCGCCCGGAAGGACGGAGACGGCGACGCCAATGAAGGACAAGGACGGCGTCTGGCGCGTCTCGGGCTATTACATCAAGTAGATCCCCGATCCTCCGGCCGGAGCAGCGCGAGATGGTCCGGCACGCCATGGCCGCGCCCCGGGAAGAGCCCGCGGGCCAGGCCGGCCCGGAGGTAGCCGATCGCGCCGACGATCGCGTCCTCGAGGCCGAGGCCGAGGGCGAGGTTGGCGGCGATTGCCGCCGAGAGGGTGCAGCCGGTGCCGTGGGTGGCGAGCGTCCGGATGCGCGGGGCGGCGAACTCGGTGAAGAAGCGCCCGTCGAAGAGCAGGTCGCGCACTTCTTTTCCGCGGCGGTGCCCGCCCTTGAGCAGGACGGCACGGGCGCCGAGATCGGCGAGGACGCCGCAGGCCAGCCGGCGGTCGGCGTCGGTTCGCAGGCGCATCCCGGCGAGGGCTTCGGCCTCGGGAAGGTTCGGGGTGACGAGGTCGCAATGGGGCAGTAAGTCTCTGCGGAGGCTGCCGAGCGCGGGCGGCGACAGGAGGCGCGCTCCGCTCTTCGACACCATGACGGGGTCCAGGACGACGTTGCGAGCGCGGTGACGGGCGAGGCCTTGCGCGACGGCGCGGATGCGCGGCCGGTCGAAGAGCATGCCGATCTTGACCGCCCGGGGCCGGAAGTCCTCGAAGACGGCGTCCATCTGCTGGCCCAGGAATCGCGTCGAGAAGGTCTCGACCGCCCGGACGCCCCGCGTGTTCTGCGCCGTGCCCGCGGCGATGACGGTCGTCCCGTAGACCCCGTGCGCGGCGAAGGTCAGCAGGTCCGCCTGGATGCCGGCGCCGCCGCCCGAATCCGAGGCCGCGATCGAGACGGCCGAGACGGGGTGAATCCTGCGCGCCCGCGCCCGCTTCTTCATAGAATGGGCATCTTATGACCACGTCCGCCGGGCCCCTCACGATCACGCCGGACGCGGCCGAGCGTCTGCGGGCCGGGGCCGACTTTTCGCGCTCGGTGCTCGTGGTGAGGCATCTGCTCGGCTGCGGCGGAACGGGTTTCCGCATCTCGGTCGAGGAGAACGAGCCCGACGAAGGGCACCGCTTCGACGCGGCCGGAATTCCGGTCGTCATGGACGACCTCGCCTTCCGGACGCTTCGGGGCGCCGTTCTCGAGATCGATCCCGACCCGGCCGGGGAGGGCTACCGCCTGAACCATCCCGACGCCGTGATGACGACCTTCTGCTGAGGTGAAGTTCTGAGCGGAGAGCGGAAGGACTCCGAAAGCCGGGGCGCGCCTCTCGACATGCCGCCCGCGGAGTTCCGCG
>DATMNJ010000347.1:0-4203 GCA_035569175.1 Thermoanaerobaculia bacterium
CTCGAGCGGCGGCGCGGGGCCTTTCGCCTCGCCTTCGCCGCCTTCTGGCTCGCGGCGGGCTTTCTGTCGGGCCGGCTGCGGATCGCGCAGCCGGCCGGGCAGGCGCACGCCATCTTCGCCTCGGCCGACGCGGCGGCGCGAAGCGCCGTGCGGCTGGAGGGCGTTCTCACGGACTTCTGGAGCGGCCAGCCGCCGGGCGCCCGCGGGACGTTGTCGGCGAACCGGCTCGGGTCCGGAATCGGCGAGCGGGCTTTCCCGGCGGAGGTGGTGGTCTACGTCTCGGGCGGGGGCTCGGTGCTCGCCGCCGCGGACCGCGGCGACCGCGTGCGGCTGACGGGCCACCTCGAGGCCGAGGACATCCCCGCCTCTCGGCGCGAGATCCCGCTGCCCTGGCCGCGCTACCGCGTCTCGGTCAAGAGCGCGCAGCTGGTGGAGCGCGAGGGGCCAACGCTCCTCTCGGTCCTGACGGCCCCGAACCGCTTTCTCTTCGCCGCTCTGCCACGGGGCACGGGATCGGCCTTCGATCGCGACGTGCGCGGTCCGCTCGCCGCGCTCCTGCTCGGCCGCACGGCGGAGCTCGACCGCGGCATGGTCGCGCGCTACCGGCGGGGCGGCCTGTATCACCTGCTCGTCGTCTCGGGCCTCCACGTCGTCCTCGCGGCCGGCCTCATCGGCTTCGTCCTCGGCCTGCTGCGGGTCGAGGGCAAGCGGCGCGATGCGGCGCTGCTCGGTTCGGTCGTCCTCTTCGTCCTCGTGGGAGGCGCGAACCCGCCGGCCGTGCGGGCCGGTCTCGTCGTCGCGATCTTTCTCGCGACGCGACTGCTCGAGCGGCCGATCACGAGCGCCCAGGCGATCGGACTCTCGGCACTCGTCCTCTTTCTCGTCGCGCCCTCGCAGGTCTTCTCGGTCGGGACCGCGTTGACGTTCGCCGCGGTTTGCGGGATCGCCATCTTCGCAAAGCCGATTCGGGCCCGTCTCCCGGAGCGGCCGGAGTGGCTCTTCGCCGGGATCGCGGTCGCCCTCGCCGCCGAGTGCGCCACGGCGCCGGTCCTGTTCTGGCGTTTCAACATCGTGGCCGCGGGCGCCTGGCTCACGGCTCCGTTTACGATTCCTCTGGCCGGAGCGCTGATCGGCTGCGGAGCTTTGCTGCTCGCCTTCTATGCCACCGGCATCCCGCCGGGACCCCTGCCGGCTCTCTTCGCGCTCGGCAGCCGGGCGCTCGAGTTTCTGGCCGAGCGGGCCGCCGGGTGCGCCTTCCTGCGGCCGACGCCGCCGCTCTTCGCCGTCTGCCTGGTCGGCGCTCTGCTCCTGCTCGCGGGCCTGGGCCCGCGGCGTTTGCGCGCGACGGCGGCCGCGCTTGCCGCCGCCGGCTTTCTCGCGCTCGCCCTGCGTCCCGGACCCCGCGGCCCCGAACGAGGGTTTTCGATCGAGGCCCTCGACGTGGGGCAGGGAGACGCGATACTCCTGCGCTGGAACCGCGGGGCGATCCTCGTGGACGGGGGAGGTCCGTTCGATCCGATGGCCACCGATTTCGGGCGCACGCGCCTGGTGCCGAAGCTGCTCGACCGGGGCGTGACGCGCCTGGACGCAGTGCTGGCCACCCATCCGCACCCGGACCACGCGCTCGGGATCTTCGCCGTCCTCGATGAGCTCCCCGTCGGCGAGCTCTGGCGTTCGGCCGGGCAGGACGAAGGCGACCTCTATGCCAGGCTCGAGGGGACGGCGGCGGCGCGGGGCGTCCCGGTTCGGGCGCTGGCGCCGCTCGACGTCTGGGAGCGCGACGGCGCGCGTCTCTCGGTCCTTCACTCCGGCGGCCCGATGCGCAAGGTCGACGGCGTCAACAACCAGTCGGTCGTGGCGCTCTTCGAGCGCGACGGCCGGACCGCCCTCCTGACGGGCGACGCCGGGGCGCCGGCCGAGTCGGAGCTGCTCGAGGCCGGAGCGCTTGTCCCCGTGGACGCGCTCAAGGTCGGGCACCATGGGAGCCGCACCGCGACGACCGACCGGCTCCTCGACGTTTCGCGCCCCCGCCTGGCCCTCCTGTCGTGCGGCCGCCACAACCGTTTCGGGCACCCCGCGCCGGAGACCCTCGCCACGCTCGGCCGCTTCTGTGTCCCGGTCCTGCGCACCGACGAGCGCTCGGATGCGGGCGCGGAGCTGCTGCCGGCGGCGACCCGGCTCTCCTGGCGCGGCACGGAGGGCGAGTGAGCCGGGATTCGCGCCCCGTTCTTCTCGTGATCTTCGGTCCGACCGGCAGCGGCAAGAGCGACGTCGCGCACGCGGCAGCCCTGCGGCTCGGCGGGGAGATCGTGTCGGCCGACGCGTATGCGGTCTACCGCGGGATGGACATCGGGACGGACAAGCCGTCGCGCGAGTCCCGCCGCGAGGTGGCATACCACCTGGTCGACGTCGCCGAACCGGAGGAGCCGTTCTCGGCCGGGCGCTGGGCCGCGGCCGCGCGGGAGGCCGTCGAGGGCATCGCCGGGAGGGGCCGGCTGCCGATCGTGTGCGGCGGAAGCGGCTTCTACGTCTCCGCGCTGCTCGAGGGCCTCCCCCCGGGCGAGGCGCGCGACGAGCGATTGCGCGAGGGCCTCTTCGCCTGGGCCGAGCAGAGGGGCGCCGCGGCGGCGCACCGCGTCCTCGCCCTCAACGATCCCGTCGCGGCCGGGCGCATCCCGGTCGGCAATTTGCGCTACACGCTGCGGGCCCTCGAGATCCTTCTCGTGACCGGCGCTCCGGCTTCCGCGCGCTTGCGGGAGGCGGACGGATGGGCCGACCGGTTCCGCGTCGTGAGGGTCCTCTTGCAGCCGGATCGCGCCGCCCTTAGTGTTAGGATCGAAAAACGGGTCCGGCGCATGCTGGACGCGGGGTGGGACGAGGAAGTCCGTCGTCTACTCGACCGCGGCCTCTCCATCGAGTCGAATTCCTTCCAGGCGATCGGGTATCGCGAGGTGGCCGAGTGGGTGCTCGGGCGCACTTCGATGGACGTGGCGGAGGGGGAAATCGCGAAGGCGACGCGCGGGCTCGCCAAGCGCCAGATGACCTGGTTCGCGCGCGAGCGCGACGCGCGCCGGGTCGGGCCGGAGGAGGCCCTCGATGCAATTCTCGCCCTCGTGGGCGAGACGGGGGGAAGGGAGACGCGATGAACAAGGCACCCATCAACGTTCAGGATTCGTTCTTCTACAACCTGCGCAAGGACAACGTCCCGGTGACGGTGCGCCTGACTTCCGGCGAGGACCGCCTGGGGAGGCTTCGCCGTTTCGACAAGTTCGCACTCGTGCTCGAGGTCGAAGGGCGGGAGGAGATGATCTACAAGCACGCGATCGCCTCGATCCGGCCGGAGAGTCTACCGCCCGGCGCATGACGGGCCCGGGCCATCGAGGGCCCCGGACCGGCTCTCTCCGGCGGGCGTGCGGGTTCTGCGCCATCGCGTTTGCCGCGTCGATGGCGCACCGCTGTGCGAGCGCGCCGGCCGCCGGGCCGAGAGACCATTTTCCGCTCGACCCGCGCGAGGGGCTCGCGGGCCCCTTCGAGGACGTGGTCGGCGATGGCTGGAGGGCGCTGCTCGCGGGCGACGCGGCCCTCGCCGCCCGGGACTTCGCGCGAGTGCGCTCCGGGCCCTCGTTGCGGGCCGGCGAGATCGGGCGGATCGAGGCCCTCGTCCTCCTCGGGCGTTCGAGCGAGATCCTCGCCAGCTGTGCCGGCGCGGTGGAGTCCCGGGACACGACCCTGCCTTTCCTCGTGGCCTGCAGCGAGGCCGAGGCGCGAGCCGGCTCCCCGATCGCCGCCTACGAACTCGCTGCGAAGGCCGCAGCGCAGGCCGGAGCGGGCCGCCCGGGCTTCGCCGAGCGGGCTCAGAAGCTCGCGGCCGACGCGACCGACGCCGTGCTCGCCGAGGCCACCCGCGCGGCGGCGCAGGGACGGTACGGGGCGGCCCGAACCGGGGTCGAGCAGGCGATCGCCTGGAGCCCGCGTTCGGCGCAGGTCCTCGCCCGGGCGGCTGACGTCGAGTGCGCGGCGGGAGAGAAGGAGCGGGCGCTCCAGTACGACCGGGAAGCGCTCGCGCTCGGCGGTCTCTCCGTCGAGGATCGCGAGAGCGCCGGTCGACTCGCCCTAGAGGTCGGCGACGACGCCCTCGCCGTGTCGGTGTTCGACGCCCTGGCGGCCGAGGACGCGCGTTTCGCCGAATCGGCGGCGCAAGCG
>DATMNJ010000348.1:0-14326 GCA_035569175.1 Thermoanaerobaculia bacterium
CGGCCCGCGGCCCCGCGAAGACGATCGTGTCGTCATCGATCGGGTAGGAAAGGGTGTCGATGCCGGAGCCGGTCGCGTAGCCGTTGGGAAAGGACTTCGGGCCGACGTTGTTCGGCGCCTCGACCAGGTCGCTGCCGAGCAGCACGCAGAAGCCCTGGTTCGGCGAGGGGCCGACGCATTTCTTGACCGTGTACGTGTAGTAGACGTTCTGGTTCGGGTCGGTGGGCGTCGCGACGGGACCCACGTTCTGGAGGAACGTGTTGCCGTTTCGGACGTGACGCGTGAACTCGACCCGGTAGACGAGGTCCTCGACGCCGTCCCCGTTCGAGTCGACGTTGAACTCGTAGCGGATGTTCTCGCCGAAGTGGAAGAAGTTGGGGCCTCCCGCCGGCTCTTCGAGGGGAATCCAGTTGGAGATGAGGACGAGGCGTGTTGGGTCGGCGGGATCCCGGAAGAAGTAGACGTCCGTGTTGTCCGCGACGGGGTCGGCCGAGATGCCGGGAGCCTCGCGGTGGCTCGAGGCGAAGGCCGGAGCCGCGAGGGCGAGAGCGGGCAGAAGCGCCAGCAGCAGCAGCCGCCATGCGCTCCGGGGTCGGGAATCGGTCATAGGTCTCCTCCTTAGTTGTTCGCAGTACGGTTCCGGGGCCCCGGCGGATTGGTCCGGAACGGCGAAAGGCGCCGGAACGCGAAGGCGGGGGTTCAAAAGGCGCCCCGGGCATCCGGATCCCGGCCCACCCGCGTATTGCCGGGCGGAGGGTAGGCTACCGGCGTGTCACGTTTTCCTCGGGGCTCGACCGCCTTCTTCGCCGTCGCGGCCATGGCGGCGCGGCTCCTGGCACAGGCGCCGGTGCTCGGGAGCCTGTCGGGCCGGGTCCGCGACGAGAAGGGCGGCGCCCTGCCCGGCGTCACGGTCGAGATCGCAGGCCCCGCCCTCCCGTCGGCGCGCGTCCTGGCGACGGACAAGGACGGCGCTTACCGCGTGGAGCTCCCGGCCGGGACCTACCAGGCGTCGTTCAAGCTCTTGAACTTCATGGGCGTCGTCCGCAAGGGTGTCGTCATCGCCGCCGGCGGCAGCCAGACGGCCGACGTGACGCTCAACCTGTCGGTCTCGGCCGACGTCGTCGTGACGGGAAAGCGCTCGTTCCGGAATCTTGCCGATGTCACGGAACCCGGCCAGAGCCTCGTCGGGATCGCGGACGCCTCGACCCAGGGGGCCATCACGGCCGACCAGGTGGCGCTGCTTCCGATCGCGCGCCCGGGCGACGTGCTCGAGACCATTCCCGGACTGGTCATCAGCCAGCATTCGGGCGAGGGCAAGGCGAACCAGTACTACCTGCGCGGCTTCAACCTCGACCACGGCACGGACTTCGCGACCACGGTCGCCGGCATGCAGATCAACATGCCGACGCACGCCCACGGACAGGGGTACACGGACCTGAACTTCGTGATTCCGGAGCTCGTTTCGGGTATCCAGTACAAGAAGGGGCCCTACTTCGTCGAAGACGGAGACTTCACGACCGCGGGTTCGGCCAACATCAACTACACGAACACGCTGGACAAGACGGAGGTCCTCGTCGAGGGAGGATCCGAGCAGTACCTGCGGGGGCTCGTCATGGGGTCCCCGAAGGTCGGCGACGGGCACCTGCTGTACGCGCTCGAAGGCGCCTACAACAACGGGCCCTGGGTCAACCCCGACGACGCGAAGAAGATCAACGGGGTTCTCCGTTACAGCCTGGGCGACGCCCAGAACGGGTTTGCGATCACGGGCATGGGCTATGCGGCGAAATGGAATTCGACCGATCAGATACCGCTGCGCGCCGTCACCGACGGCGAGGTCCCGCGCTTCGGCGCGATCGATCCGAGCGACGGGGGACAGACCCACCGCTACAGTCTCTCGGCGGAGTACCAGAGCTCGGGGCCGTCGTCGACGACGCGAGTGGTCGCATACGGCATCGTGTCCAAGCTCGATCTCTTTTCGAACTTCACGTACTTTCTCGACGATCCGATCCACGGCGACCAGTTCGAGCAGGCGGACGACCGGACGGTCTACGGCGCGAAGGTCACGCACCGCTGGATGGCGACCCTGGGAGGCTTCCACACGGAGAACGAGGTCGGGTTCCAGGCCCGCTTCGACGACATCCACAACATCGGCCTGTACCACACCGAGGACCGCGTGCGGCTTTCGACGACGCGCCAGGACAAGGTGCAGCAGGGCAGCGCCGCGCTCTTCTTCCAGAACGAGACGCAGTGGAGCGAGAAATTCAGGACGATCCTCGGATTGCGCGGAGACCTCTACCACTACGACGTCGTCGGAGAGAGCGACCCGGAGAACAGCGGCCAGGTCACGAAGGGGATCCTGAGCCCCAAGCTTTCGATGGTGTTTGGCCCGTTCAACCAGACCGAGATCTACGTGAACGCGGGCGACGGCTTTCACTCCAACGACGGCCGCGGAGCGACCACCCGCGTCGATCCGGGGACGGGCGATCCCGTGTCTCCCGTCACGCCCCTTGCCCGCGCGACGGCGGCGGAGGTCGGCGTGCGGAGCCTTCCGTTGCCCGGCTGGCAGACGACGCTCGCGTTCTGGGGGCTCGACATCGCCTCCGAGCTCGTCTTCTCGGGCGATGCGGGCACCACGGAGCCCTCGCGCGCCAGTCGCCGTTACGGCATCGAGTGGTCCAACTACTACCGCGTCCTGCCGTGGATGACCCTCGACGCCGACCTGTCCGTCTCCAAGGCGCGCTATCGCGACGACGATCCGGTCGGCGACCTCATTCCCGGCGCGATCCAGAACGTGGTCGTCGGCGGGTTCTCGGTGGACAACCTTGCGAACTTCTTCGGAAGCCTGCGCGTGCGCTACTTTGGTCCGCGCCCGCTCATCGAGGACGGCAGCGTCAACTCGAACGCCTCGACGACCCTTTCGGCGCTCGTCGGCTGCCAGATCTTCGGCGGGCTCAAGGCGCAGGTGGACGTGTTCAACATCCTGAACGCTCAGGTCTCGGACATCGACTACTACTACACCTCCCGCCTGCCCGGCGAGCCGGCGGCCGGTGTCAACGACATCCACTTCCATCCCACCCAGCCCCGCTCCGCCCGCCTCTCCTTCGTCTACACCTTCTAGATTGGGGGGTCAGGTCTCTCAAAGTGTGACTTTGCTCGGCTCGTCGTGAGGAAAAGTGCAATTTGAGAGACCTGACCCCGGAGATGCCATAGATGTGAAAGAGTTGCGGGAATGCGCTCCCCGGCCGCGGCTCCCGAGCCGGAACTCGGCTTTTCCGTGTCGGCCCTTCCCGAGCCGCACCGCAGTCGCACCCGGCAGATCCTGAGGGACCATCCCGACGTTCGGCGGTACATCGGCAAGACGCCCGCGACATTCGGGGTGATCGTCGCCGTCGTGGTCTTCCAGATCGGCCTCGCCTGGGTCCTGCGCACGAGTTCCTGGTGGCTCATCATCCCGACGGCGGCGCTGGTCGGCGCCTTCGCGAACCATGCGCTCTGGGCGCTCATCCACGAGTGCACGCACAACCTGATCTTCAGGACGCCGGCCGCCAACGCGCTCGCGGGGATCGTCGCGAACTTTCCCCACGTGCTGCCGGGCTCCGTGCTCTTCAAGCGGTACCACCTCAAGCACCACGCGTTCCAGGGCGTCTACGAGCTCGACGCCGACATCCCCAACGTCTGGGAGGCGAAGCTCGTCGGCACCTCTCCCTGGCGCAAGGCGCTCTGGCTCGCCCTCTTTCCCCTCGTGCAGAGCCTCCGCCCTCCGCGCCTGCGCGAGATCCGCCCGCTGGACCGCTGGTTCGTCCTCAACGTTCTGGCCCAGGCTGCGTTCGACGCCACGATCTGGCTCGCGTTCGGACCGCGGGCTCTTTCCTATCTGCTCATCTCTTTCTTCTTCAGCGTGGGGCTGCATCCTCTCGGCGCACGGTGGGTGCAGGAGCACTACATGATCTTCCCGGAGCAGGAGACCAACAGTTACTACGGGTGGCTCAACCGCATCGCCTTCAACGTCGGGTACCACAACGAGCACCATGACTTTCCCTCGGTCCCGTGGAACCGGCTGCCGGCCTTGAAGCGCGCCGCCCCCGAAGCCTACGAGACGCTCGGAAGCCACGGATCCTGGGCGCGGCTGCTCTGGCAGTTCCTCTTCGATCGGCGCGTTTCCCTATTTGCGCGCCAGGTCCGCGAGGAGCGCGGCGGTGTGCGTTTCGACAGCGACGCAGCGCCCGACCTCGAGCTCGCCGGCGCCGGGGGTCAGGTCTCTCAAAGTGTGGCTTGCCTCGCGTCGTCCCGAGAGAAAGCGCAATTTGAGAGACCTGACCCCGCCCTAGAAGCGTAGGGACAGGCAGCTCAGGCCGCCGTCCATCTTGGCGAACTCGGACATCTCGAGGGGGACGATCTCGAGGCCGAGGGCGCGCGCGGCCGCCTCGAACTTCGGGTGGCCCGCGGCGACGAGGAGCGCGTCGTTGACGCGCACGCAATTGGCGGCGTAGTTCTCGGAGAGATCCACCCGGATCCGCTCGTACCCGCCAAAGGCGGGGTGGCCGGCAAGCGCGTCGATGACGGCCAGCCGGCGCCCGGACACGGCGGCGATGCCGCTCTTCAGGTGCAGGATTCCGGAGACGCCGCGGATGTCAATCTCCTCCGACGTGAATCCCATCCGCGCGAGATGGCCGGCGAGCTGGCGGGCGCCTTCCCCATTCGTGCGCTCCGAGACCCCGATGAAAAAGTGGTCTCCCGCCTCGCAGACGTCCCCGCCATCCACGGTGCCCGGTTCCGTGATCCGCGCCAGATTCTCGAAAAAGGGCGCGAGCGCGCGCTCCATGTCCGGGACCTCTCCCGCGCGGGACGGAGCTCCGGGCCGCGTGAGGATGGCGCCCCGCACGGTCAGGATCGCGGTGTCCTCGACGAAGGTCGAATCGGGAAAGCGCGGATCGGCGTCAAGGCGCGTCAGCGCCAGCCCGCACCGCTCGAGCGCCCCGCAGTACCGGGCGTACTGTTCGAGCGCCCGCGCGACGTCGGGCACGCCCAGGTCCACGGTCGTGAGACCCTCGGCGAAGGTGTCGGCGGGCGGGCGGACGATCGCGCGGCGGAACACGTCGGGCGCCGGCTAGACGTTGAACTTGAAGAGCATGACGTCCCCGTCGCGGACGACGTACTCCTTGCCTTCCTGCCGGACGAGCCCCTTCTCCTTGGCCGCCGCCATCGAGCCCGTCGTCATGAGGTCGTCGTACGAGACGGTCTCGGCTTTGATGAAGCCCTTTTCGAAATCGGTGTGGATGACCCCGGCCGCCTGTGGCGCGGTGTCGCCGGAACGGATCGTCCAGGCGCGCGTTTCCTTCTCCCCGGCCGTGAGATACGTGCGAAGGCCGAGCAGGTGGTACGCCGCCCGGATGAGCGAAGACACGCCCGAGTCCGCCACGCCGAGGTGCGTCAGGTACTCGCGCGCTTCGGCCTCCGGCAGCTCCGCGAGCTCGGCCTCGATTGCGGCGGACACCACGACCGCTTCGGTTCCGAGGTGGGTTCGGGCGAATTCGCGCACGGCGACCACGTGGGGCGAGGCGTCCGCCGCCGCGAGCTCGGCCTCGGCGACGTTGCAGGCGAACAACATCGGCTTGAAGGTCAGGAGGAAGAAGCGCTTCGCGACGTCTTTCTCCTCGGCCGAGAGCGGCGCCGTGAACGCGCGCCGGCCGGTGTCGAGGTGGGTCGCGAGCTTCTCGGCGACCGCGAGCGACTCCTTCGCGTCCTTGTCGCCGCCCCGAGCGTTCTTCTCGAGCTTGTCCTTCGCCTTCGCGACCGTCTCGAGATCGGCGAGGACGAGCTCGGTCTGGATCGTTTCGATGTCGGCCACGGGGTCGAGCGTTCCGGCGACGTGGACGATGTCCTTGTCTTCGAAGCAGCGGACGACCTCGACGATCGCGTCCACTTCGCGGATGTGCTGCAGGAACTTGTTGCCGAGACCCTCGCCCTGTGACGCGCCCTTGACGAGGCCGGCGATGTCCACGAATTCGATGGTCGCCGAAATGATCCGCTCGGACTTCGACAGCTTCGCCAGGGGCTCGAGGCGCGCGTCGGGCACCGTGACGACGCCGACGTTGGGCTCGATCGTGCAGAACGGGTAGTTCGCCGCTTCGGCCTTGCGCGTCCGCGTCAGGGCGTTGAAGAGCGTGGATTTCCCGACATTCGGGAGGCCGACGATTCCGGCGCGCAACATGGGGCGGGGGAGTATATCGGGATTGCGGACGCGGCCTCCGCACGTCGCGTTCGAAATCGGAGGTTCGGTGAAATAGACTTTCGGGCATTCTGAATCCTCCGACGGAGGCATCCCCCGGCTTTCTCCGCGCGGTCTCCCGGTGGGAGATCGTGGCGCTGTCGGTCAACGACGTCATCGGCAGCGGCGTCTACCTGATCCTGCCCGTGGCGGCAGCGATGCTGCTCGGTCCCGCGAGCATCTGGGCGATCCTCGCGGCCGGCCTCGCGGTGCTGCTGCTCGTCCTCTGCTTCGCCGAAGCGGCCAGCCTCTTCGACACGCCGGGGGGCGCGATCGTCTATACGCGCGCGGCCTTCGGTGAGTTCGTGGGATTCGAGGTCGGTTGGATGACCTGGATCGCGCGCATCGCCTCGATCGCGAGCCTCTCGGTCTTCTTCGCGCGTGCCGTGGGCTACCTCTGGGAGGGTGCGAATCACGGCCTCGGCCAGGCGCTGACGATCGTGCTGCCGCTCCTGGGCCTGACCTGGATCAACGTGCGCGGGATCAAGTCGGGTGCCCGGACGGCGGTCATCCTCTCGTTCGGCAAGATCCTTCCTCTCGTCCTGCTCGTCGCGGCCGGCGTCTTCTCCGTGTCCTGGGGCCGCGTCTTTCCCGTGCCGATGCCCGAGGGCAGAAATTTCACGAAGGCGGCGCTGCTCGTTCTTTACGCCTACGCGGGCTTCGAGAACACCGCGGCGCCGGCAGGGGAGTTCAAGAACCCGCGCCGCGACGTGCCCTTCGCGCTCATCACGCAGATCGCCCTGGTGACGGCCATCTACACGCTGGTGCAGCTGGTCGCGATCGGCACCATCCCCAACCTCGGGCAGTCGCAGACGCCCCTGGCCGACGCGGGACGCCTGCTCCTCGGGCCGGTCGGCGGATTCCTGCTGACGCTCGGCGCCGCGCTCTCGGTCCTCGGCACGAACAACAACACCGTTCTCGCCGGGCCGCGGTACCTCTACGCGCTGGCCGAGAACGGGCGGCTGCCGCGTGTTCTCGCCAAGATCCACCCTCGGTACCGCACGCCGTACGTCGCGATCCTGACGCAGAGCGGCATCGCTCTGTCCCTCATCGCGATCGATGCGATCTTGAACGACGTACGCCCCGGCACGCTGCGCGTCGCGGAGGAGCTGGCGATCCTGTCGACGGTCGCGCGCCTGGCGACCTACATCGGCACGTGCCTCGCGGTGCCGGTCCTGCGTCGGAAGTTTCCGGCGACCGAGCGCACGATCCGGCTTCCCGGCGGCCCCGTCATTCCCATCGCGGCGCTCGTCATCTGTCTGTTGTTCCTGTCGGCCGCGGAAACCAAGAATTTCGTCGCCGGCGCCATCGCCCTCGCCGTCGGCGCGGTGATCTACGCCTCGCGAAGCAAGGCCGCGTCCGCGGCCGCGAAGGAGGAGGCGTGAAGGAGGCCGACATCCTGGCCGTGCCGGGCGACCCACTGAAGGACATCCACCTGACGGAGAAGGTCTTGTTCGTGATGAAGGGCGGGAAGGTGATCAAGCGCACGCGGCGTTCGTAGCCCGCGCGACGCGTCTGCGTTTGACGGCAGGCGGGCGTCCGGCTACCCTCGATCCTTCTTTCGTCAAAATGGAGGCTTCTGTGAGATTGCGAACCGGCCGGATTCTGCCTTGGGTCTTCCTCGGGCTCGCCCTTGCCGCGAGCGCCATCGCACAGGCCCCGAGGGCCGTGCCGGTTTCCGGGAAGATCGGCCGGTTTGCGGTTTCGCAGAACGTCCGCGACCTGCCGTCGGCGCCGCCGGACGACTCGACCCTTCCGGCCGAGTGGATTCGAGACAACGACCGGCTGCCCCGCTCGAAGGGCCCCTTCCCCGGCGGGGCCAGGGCGGACGCCGTTCTCCAGCGGCCCGTGACGACTCCGAACATGCCCGGGCCGAGCGCGGCCTTCGCGGGGATCAGCGCGGACGATGCCGCCGGCGTCGCCGGCCGTTTCGCGCCACCCGACACGGTGGGCGACGTCGGGCCGAATCACTTCGTCCAGGCCGTCAACACCGTCGTTCGGGTCTTCGACAAGAGCGGCAATCCGCTGTCCAATCTGGTGTCGCTCGGAACCTTCTTCAATCCCCTCGGTTCGGGGTGCAACGGACAATTCGGCGATCCCATCGTCCTCTACGACTCGCTCGCGGACCGGTGGCTGATCAGCCAGTTCGGCCTGCCCAGCGGGTTTCAGCCTCCCTTCCACCAGTGCATCGGGATCTCTCAGACGCCCGATCCGACCGGCGCCTTCTACCTCTACGACTTCGTCATGCCGAACAAGGTCAACGACTACCCGCACTTCGGTGTCTGGCCGGACGCTTACTACATGTCGGACAACCAGTTCGCAATCGGCGGGGCGTCGTACGCCGGCGCCGGATTCCTGGCGTTCGATCGCGCGAAGATGCTGGTCGGCGACCAGACCGCGACCTACATCTACTTCGATTACTTTGCCATCGATCCGAATGCGGGCGGCATGCTCCCGAGCGACGTCGACGGCTTGACGGCCCCGCCGCCCGGCACGCCCAACCTGTTCTTCGAGTTTCGGGCCGACGAGTTCGGCGATCCCTTCGATGCGCTTCGCCTGTACGAGTTCCATGCCGACTTTGCGACACCCGGCAACTCGACGCTCACCGTCCGCCCGGACCTCGCGGTGGCGGCGTTCGACGCCCGGTCGCCCAACAGCCGCGCGACGGTCGAGCAGCCGTCTCCCGCCGGCTCGAGCGACTACGTGGATGCGATCGCCGACCGCATGATGTTTCGCGTGGCATACCGAACGCTCGCCGGCGGCGTGCAATCCTTTGCCTGTAACTGGACGGTCAACGTCAGCGGCGTCAATCCGACGGGCGCCTCGACCTACCAGGCCGGGATCCGCTTCACCGAGCTGCGGCGCGACGCCGGAACGGGAGACGTGACGATCCAGAACCAGGTCACCTACGCGCCGGGCGCGGGCAACGGCGCCACCGGCCGCAACGTCTGGATGGGCTCGGCGGCTCAGGACTACCAGGGCAACAGCGCCGTCGGGTTCTCGGCCTCGAGCACGACCCTGTTTCCCTCGCTCCTCTGGGCGGGGCGGCTCGCGGGCGATCCCGCCGACACGCTCAATCAGGGCGAGGCGATGGTCTTCGCGGGCGTCGGGTCCCAGCTCGGCTCGGGGAATCGCTGGGGCGACTACAGCGCGCTCACCGTGGACCCGTCCGACGATTGCACGTTCTTCTACACGCAGGAGTACTACGCCAACAGCAACAGCTTCGATTGGGCGACCCGCGTTGCCACGTTCGCATACCCGGGGTGCACGGCCGCACCGCGTGGATCGGTCTCGGGGACCGTCACGGTCTGCGGCAGCGGTCTGCCTCTTGCGGGCGCCGTCGTGTCGGACGGTCTCGGCCACGTCCGGGTCACCGACGCCGCCGGGGCTTACACGATGGACCTGTCGCCGGGCTCGTACACACTGACGATCTCGAAGGCCAATTTCACGACAGGCGGCGGTCCCGTCGTCGTCACCGACGGCGTCACGACTTCATTCGACGTCTGCCTGACCGGCGTTCCCGCGTTCGTCGCCGCGAGCGCGGCCTTGACCGCGGAGAGTTGTCTTCCGCCCAACGGCGCCCTCGACCCCGGCGAGACGGTGACCGTGAGCTTCTGCATCCAGAACAACGGCGGCGCCGATACGGCCGATCTCGTGGCGACGCTCGGCGCGAGCGGCGGCGTCATCGATCCGCCCGGCCCCGTCGACTTCGGAGTGGTTCCCGCGGGGGGCGCGGCGGTGTGCCGCGACGTCACCTTCACGGCCGATCCCGCCCTGGCGTGCGGCGCCACGGTCACGGCGAGCCTTTCGCTCCAGGACGGGGCATCGAGCCTCGGAAGCGTCGCCACGGACTTCCAGACGGGGTTGGCAAACGGTGTCTTCGCCCAGGCCTTCGACGGCGTCGTCGCACCGGCGTTGCCGACGGGGTGGGTCGCGAACAACGCGTCGGGAGGCGCTCCCGCCTGGGTGACGTCCACCAGCGCTCCCGACACGCCGGCCAACGACGCCTTCGTGAACGATCCGGCCGTCGTCGCCGACAAGCGGCTCGATTCGCCGGCGATTCCGATCACGACCGCGTCGGCGCGCCTGGCGTTTCGCCACAGCTTCAACCTCGAAAATGGTTTCGACGGAGGCGTCCTCGAGATCGCGATCGGTGGCGGTCCGTTCGCGGACGTTCTGGCGGCGGGCGGGAGCTTCGTTTCGGGCGGCTACACGGCGACGCTCGACGGGACCTCCGGCAATCCGCTCGCCGGGCGTCCGGCCTGGACCGGCAACTCCGGCGGGTACGTCAGTACGGTCGTCGCCCTGCCGCCGTCGGCCGCCGGGACGAACGTCGTCCTGCGCTGGAGAATGGGCTCCGACATCGGGATGGGCGGAGTCGGCTGGCGGGTGGACACGATCACCCTTTCCGACGGCTTCCTGTGCTGCTCGTCGCCGGCGGCGACGGCGCTGGCCGTCGACATCCACCCGGCCGCTCCTGCCGCAAACCTGAACGGCGTCTGGGAACCGGGAGAGACCGTCGCGGTCGAGCCGTCCTACCAGAACAACTCGACGCTCGGCGCCCTGACGCTCTCCGGGACCGCTTCGAACCTCACGGGCCCGGCAGGCGCCGCCTATGCGATCGCCGACGGCACCGCGAATTACGGGACGCTGGCCACGGGGGCGACCGCGACCTGTGCCGACGCCGGCGACTGCTACGCGATGTCGGTGGACAACCCGGCGACGCGCCCGGCGGCGCACTGGGACGCCACCTTCGACGAGCTCCTCTCGACGGGCCGGTCGCGCGCCTGGACGCTCCACATCGGCGCGAGCTTCGGAGACGTCCCGACGGCCCATCCCTTCTACGCCTTCATCGAGAACATCTTCCACAACGGGATCACCGGGGGCTGCGCCGCCGGCGCGTACTGTCCGGGCAACGACGTGACCCGGGCGCAAATGGCGGTCTTCATTCTCAAGGCCGAGCACGGCGCGGCGTTCGCTCCGCCCGCGTGCACCGGTCTCTTCACGGACGTGGCCTGCCCGTCGCAGTTCGCCGACTGGATCGAACGGCTCGCGGCCGAGGGGATCACGAGTGGCTGTGGCGGGACCAACTACTGCCCGACCAATCCGGTGACCCGCGCGCAGATGGCGGTCTTCCTGTTGAAGGGCAAGCATGGCTCGAGCCACGTGCCGCCGGGCTGCATGGGGATTTTCACGGACGTTACCTGCCCGGGAGCCTTCGCCGTCGACTGGATCGAGGAACTCTTCAACGAGGGGATCACGAGCGGCTGCGGTGCCGGGATCTACTGCCCGTCGAGCCCGAACACGCGTGGCCAGATGGCGGTCTTTCTGACGAAGGCGTTCGGGCTTCTCCTGTACGGGCCGTAGCGGCAGAGGTATCTTGGCCGGGATGGTCCTCATCCCGGCCGCGTTCGCGCTCGCCGCCGGCCTGGCCGGCGGTGATTGCCGCACGCCGGTCCTGGTCGCGCGGATTCCGCCGGGGCCGGCGAAGCAGGGCGCGCTCTTCGCGGTGACGCTCGAGAGCGACGTTTCACTGGCGCACGCCGTGGCGGCCTGGGGCGGCCACGACACGGCGATGGAGCGCGACGGCGGCGGCCGCGTCTTTCGCGCCCTGCTCGGGATCGACTTCGAGAGTCCGACGGGCGCGCGCACGATCGAGTTCGACGTCGAAGGGCTCTGCGGCGACCGGCACTCGGCCTCGCGGGTGGCAAGGGTCGTCTCCGGTAAGTTCCCGATCCAGAAGCTCAAGGTCGCGCCCGAATATGTCGAGCCGCCGGTGAGCGAGCTCGATCGGATCCGCGAGGACCATGAGAAGGTGGGACGCGTCTGGGCGAGCGGCGACCCGGAGCGCCGCTGGACCGGGCCCTTCCGGCTTCCGGTCGACGCGCCCCCGCGAGACAACTTCGGCTCGCGGCGCGTGCTGAACGGGACGCCGAAATCCTCCCACGAGGGCATGGACCTGGCGGCCGCCGCCGGCCAACCCGTGACCGCGCCGGGCCCGGCACGCGTCGCTCTGGCCGACAACCTCTACTTCTCGGGAGGCACCGTCATTCTCGACCACGGCGCCGGGCTCTTCACCCTCTACTTCCACCTCTCGCGCATCGACGTCACGGCGGACCAGGTGGTGGGCGGGGGGCAGCTGCTCGGCGCGGTCGGCGCGACCGGCCGCGCGACGGGACCGCATCTGCACTGGGGCGCCCGGGTGAACCGCGCGCGCGTCAACCCGCTCGATCTCCTGCAGTTACCGAGCTGGCCCCGGCAACCGTCCGAAAAGAGTCTGACCGGTCAGTCACCATAGCTATTCTTTCCTTCTCAAAACAAAGGGATTAGAGTGGCGCAATCATGGCGCGCCGCGCGAAATCTCGAGACGTGGAGATGTCCCGTTCGCATCGACGCCTGACGGTCAATGGCGAGATCGTCGAAGTGGCGTTCGAGCCCCACAAGACCCTTCTCGAGGTCCTCCGCGAAGACCTCGCCTTGACCGGGACCAAGCACGGCTGCGAGCTCGGCGAGTGCGGGACGTGCGCGGTGCTCGTGGACGGAAAGCCCGTGCTCTCGTGCCTGGTCCTCGGCCTCGAGTGCGAGGGCCGCCGCGTCGAGACCGTGGAGGGGATGGCCGGACCGGGAGGACTGCATCCGCTCCAGAAGGCCTTCGCGGATCTGGGCGCCGCGCAGTGCGGGTATTGCACGCCCGGGTTCCTTCTGACCGCCAGGGCGCTGCTCGAGGAGCGGCCGAAGCCGACGCTGCTTCAGATTCGCGAAGCCCTCGCCGGCAATCTCTGCCGGTGCACCGGGTACGTCAAGATCTTCGAGGCGGTCGAGCTCGCCGCCGCCTGGATGCGCGGCGAAGAGGCGCAGCCGCGCAAGGAGTCGCTCTACGGTTACGACTTCGACGAGAGCGGTTTACTTCCCCAGCACCCCTCTCCCTCCGCCGGGGGGAGAGGCCGGGGTGAGGGGGGAACGTCGTGACGAGTCAGGGCGAGGGGGCGAGGAAGCCAACGCGGGTTCTCGGTCGCCCCTACGCGAGGGTGGACGCCGCGGCGAAGGTGACCGGCCAGACGAAGTTCGCCGACGACGTCGTCCTGCCGCGGATGCTCCACTGCAAGCTGCTCCGCTCGAAAATCGCCCACGCCCGCATTCTGTCGATCGACGTGTCGAAGGCGCTCGCGGCGCCGGGCGTCGTGGCCGTCGCGACGGGCAGGGACCTGCCGATCCCCTTCGGGATCCTGCCCGTCTCGCAGGACGAGCACGCCCTCTGTGTCGAGCGCGCCCGGTTCGTGGGCGATCCGGTCGCTGCGGTCGCGGCGCTCTCGGAGGACGCGGCCTTCGACGCCCTCGACCTGATCGAGGTCCGCTACGAGAAGCTGCCGCCCGTGGGCACGATTGACGAGGGTCTCGCTCACGCGGCGACGCCGATCCACGACTACGGCGACCAGGCCAACATCCACAAGCTCGTCTCGATGGAGTTCGGCGACACCGAGGAGGGGTTCTCCCGCGCCGATCGCGTGTACGACAACCTCTACTTCTACGAGGGCAACACGCACCTGGCTCTCGAGCAGCACGCCGCGGTCGCCGACTTCGGCCCGGATGGCAAGCTGACGCTGTGGTCTTCGACGCAGACGCCCCACTACGTTCACCGCGCCCTCGCGAAGGTGCTCGAGCTGCCGCCGGCGAGGGTCCGGGTGATCGCCACCCCCAACGGCGGCGGCTTCGGCGGCAAGTCCGACGTCTTCAATCACGAGATCGTGGTCGCGCACCTTTCGCGCGTGACGGGCCGGCCCGTGAAGATTTGCCTGACCCGCGAGGAGGTCTTCTACTGCCACCGCGGCCGCCACCCGACCCTGATGCGCGTGAAGACGGGAGTGAAGAAGGACGGTGCGATCACGGCTCTCCATTTTCAGACGGTGCTCGATGGAGGCGGCTACGGGTCCTACGGCGTCGCCTCGACGTATTACACGGGCGCGCTCCAGACGGTGACCTACAAGGTGCCCGCGTACCGCTTCGACGGCGCGCGCGTCTTCACCAACAAGCCGCCCTGCGGCCCGAAGCGGGGCCACG
>DATMNJ010000349.1:0-2452 GCA_035569175.1 Thermoanaerobaculia bacterium
GGACGTCCCGCACGGCCGACGTGCGCCGCGTGGCCGCCGCCTCGACGTATCGGACGAGCCCGACGCCGGCATCCAGGCGGCCGAGCGCGAAGGCCAGCTGTTCCTCGCCGTAGAGGCGGCTGGGAGTGCTCCAGCCGGCGAGGTGCTCCCGGACCGCCTCACGGAAACACTCCCGCAGGGCGGCCCAATCGACCGTGACCGGACCCTCGGGCAGCTCGGTCCCCACGTCTTCTCTGGCCGGATGCGCTGGACTAGCCGTCCAGACGGATCGGGGACGGAACCGACGCCGCCTCGCGCCGGCCCGCGAGAAGCACGAGGCCCGAGAGGACGACCAGGAGGACGGCGAGACCACCGGCAGCCTGGTCGGAGGCGGCGGGCTGACCGAGCAGCTGGATCGCTCCCCTTGCGCCGAAGGTGAACAGGCCGAAGAGCGCCCAGGCGGCGGGGTGGTCGCGCAGCAGGCCGAAGGCGCACACGGCGATGAAGCCGGCGGCGAGAAGGGCCGTGGCGAACTCGAAGACGAACTCGGCCGGCGAGTGCAGGTCCGACGGAACGAGAACGAGGATGAAAGCGAGGACGCCGAGAGCGCGCCCCGCCGTCGTCCGGAAGAATGCGCTGCTCCAGGCGAGGGCGGCGCCGGCGGCCAGGGCGGCCATGCCGAAGGTGCCGCGCGCCGCGCCCCAGACGACGTCCACGGCGGGAACGGCGCTCGCGAGGCTCCCGGGCAGAGCTGGGTCCGGGTCGTAGAGCGCCGGGACCCGCGAGCCGAGGACGTGGAACCAGCGCGCGAGCCCGAGCACGATCGCGGCCGACAGGGCCGCGCGGACGGCCGCGTCGCCGATCCGGCCCTTGCGGCGCAGCGCCGCGCCCCAGCCCGGCCGCGCCGCGCCGAGCAGCACGAACCCGACGCAGGCCACGAGGAGCAGGCCCACCAGGGAGAGCGTCAGGGACACCACCAGCCCCAGCCGAAAGAGGCTCATCGGCTTTTCGGTGTCGTAGACGCGAAAGAGCTCGGGCCACGTGTTCGCAAGCCCCGCGCCCGCGACCGCGATCGTCCAGAGGAGAGGCCGTGCGAGCAGGCGCCAGCGGAACCCGAGCTCTCGCACGCGGCGAAGGAGAAGGATGACGCCGATCCCCACGAGCGCGCCGCCCGACACGATGCGGATCGCCGTCAGCACGACCTCGACCGACGAGCTCTTGCGCTGCTCGCGCAGGTAGCTTTCGGGAACGTGGATCGACGGAATGAACGACGCGAGGCGCGGGCCGTGGAACACGGCGGTCAGCCGCGGCCGCGCCTCGCCCACGCCCGGCGGCGTGGCCTCGAGAACGACGGTCGTGTCGACGCGTTTGGGCCGCGCCTCCGTGCCGACCTCGAGCACCGCGTACTCGGCCGCGGGATACCCGAGTTTGCCCGCGGCGTCGACGGCGCGGCGACGGGCAGCCTCCGCCGAAACCGGTGGCCCGGCCTCGGCGTCCTCGCCGATCGGATTCACGAAGGCCGCCACGCGGGCGCGGCGCGCGTCCACCAGGACCTTCCACTCTTCCTTCGTCTCGGCGCGGTAGAAACGCACGACCCAGTAGGCCAGGGGAAGCTGCCGATCGGCCAGCCTGCGCAGCGCGGCGGGGCCGCCCTTGCCGACGACGTAGCGCGCCGCCGAGTCGGAAAAGCCCGGGATCCCGCCGGCGTCCTGCGGCTTGGCCTCACGCACGTTCTCGTCGTATGGAAAACCCGTGCCCGTGTAGGCCACGCTCGACCACGCCTCCGGGTCCGCTCCGTTGACGGTCAGGAAACGGCGGGCGAGCGCCTCCGCGCGGGCCCGGCCAGACGCGTCCTCGACCAGAGGCCCATCCGGATTGGCCGGCACGAGAAACGACGACCCGAGCAGCAGCGCGGCGGCCACGGCCACGAAACGGGTCCCGCGCGCGAGAGGGCGCACGCCGGGAACGAGCTCGGCCGGGGCCGGCTGTGCGGCGGGTTCGGCCACGGACCCCACGTCCCCGTTGGAGAGGCCAGCGGCCGGCAGGAAGCCGCCGCGCCGCGCGTAGAGAACGAGCGACACGAGCAGGGGCAGCAACAGGATCCCTGCGGCCGCGGCGCCCGAGACCACGTAGTACGTGTTGCCCGAGCGCAGCAGGACGAGCGCCGTGTAGAGCGCATCCACCGTGAAATGCCAGACGAGCAGTGGCACGACGCCGAAGCGCAGCATCAGGAACCCGATCAACACGCCCGCGAAACCCACCTCGAGGCCCCGGATGTAGAAGGGCTGGTTCGGATAGGTGGAGTGGCCGAAGCCCCACAGGAATGCGGGCACGACGACCGCGAGGAAACGGCCGGCGCCCAGCCGATCGAGGAAGGAGATCGAGAACATCCGGCTGATCCCCTCCTCGGACACCGCCGGGAGAAAGCCGACCAGAAGCACGGTCGCCCACGGAAAGGCCGTGTTGAGCATGT
>DATMNJ010000350.1:0-20913 GCA_035569175.1 Thermoanaerobaculia bacterium
CCGCGGGTCATGCCGGCCGAATACGCGCGCCGGGTGCGCCCCGGCCGCTGGCCACCCTCTGGCTCCGAGCTCCCCATTGTGCGGCCAGTATCCCGTAGATGGTCGTGCACCTCATCGACGGCACCTACGAGCTCTTCCGCCAGTTCTACGGCCGGCGGCGCGCCGGCGCGCGCGACACCAATCCGCTCGGGGCGGCCGCAGGCGTGCTGCACAGCGTGCTCGAGATGATCGAGAAGGGCGCGACGCACGTCGGCGTGGCCACCGACCACGTCATCGAGTCGTTCCGCAACGACCTGTGGCCGGGCTACAAGACCTCGGAAGGCATGGAGCCGGGGCTGTACGCCCAATTCCACCCGCTCGAGGAGGCGCTCACGGCGATGGGCGTCGCCGTATGGCCGATGGTCGAGCTCGAGGCCGACGACGCGCTGGCCTCGGCCGCGCGCCTGGCGGCAGAGGACCCGCGGGTCGAAAAGGTCTGCATCTGGACGCCCGACAAGGACCTCTCTCAGTGCGTCGTGGGAGACCGCGTCGTGCAGGTGGACCGCAAGAGCGGCCAGATTCGCAACGCGGACGGCGTGCGCGCGAAATTCGGCGTGCCGCCGGAGCTGATCCCGGACTACCTCGGCCTCGTCGGCGACGCGGCGGACGGATTTCCGGGGATCAAGGGCATCGGCCCGAAGACGGCGGCCCGCCTGCTCGAGCGCTACGGCCCCATCGAGAACTTTCCCGCGGAGGTCCTGGCGGACCGCGAGAGCGCCCTGCTTTTCAAGAAGATCGCCACGCTCCGCGCCGACGCGCCGCTCTTCGCGGACGTCGAAGAGCTGCGGTGGCGCGGGGCGACGAAATCCTTCGGGGAAACGGCCGCGAAAATCGGCGACCCGAGGCTCGCACCCCGTGTCCAAGCGCTGGAGGAGCGGCTCGGCGCGAAGCGGCCCTAGTCGAAGAGCGTTCCCTGGATGAGCTTCGGCAGGACCGGCATCCGCTGGCGCCGGAAGTTCCCACCCGCCCTTCCGGCGAGCGGGGACATCCGGTCCGCCGCGACGCATTCTTGCCCGCGCGGGTCTAACATGACGGCATGGACGCGGTCTCGGCGGCGCTCCGGCGCGCGGCGGAGGAGGGGCTTCTGCCGCGGGGCAGCGCCATTCTGCTGGCCGTCTCGGGCGGCGCGGATTCGATGGCCCTGCTCCACGGAGCCGCCGCGATCGCGGAAGACACCGGCTGGACGTTGTCCGTCGGCCACGTCCACCACGGCTGGCGCGCGCGCGAGGCCGACCGCGATCTGGCATTCGTGGCGGAGCACGCGCGGCGTCTCGGTCTGCCTTCCTACTCCCTGCGCCGTGACGCCAAGGCCGTCGCCCGGGAGCTCGGCCTGTCCCCGGAGGCGGGCGCGCGGCACGTCCGCTACGCGGCGCTCTCCGAGATGGCGCGCGAGGCGGGCGCGAGCCTGATCGCCACGGCCCACCAGCAGGACGACGTCGTCGAGTCCCACGTCCTCGCGCAGGAGCGCGGCGGCGGGATCGCGTCGCTGGCCGGACCGCGCGAGGCCCGCGCCGACGGCGTGGTGCGGCCGCTGCTCGGCGTCGCGCGGGAAGACATTTTGCGGTTCCTCGACGAGCGCGGCATCGCGTTCCGCCGCGACGCGTCCAACGGGAACCTGAGGCTCTCGCGCAACCGCGTGCGCCGCCGGCTCGCCGCGCTGCGGAAGTCGCCGGGAGGTCGTGCGGCGGTCCGCGCGATCGGCGCCGAGATCGCGCGGCTGGGCGCGCAGCGGCTCGAGCTCGAGTCGGAGTTCGAAGGGCGCGTGCGTCCGGCCGTCCGAACCCTTCCCGGCGGCGTCGGTGTGGACGCGGCGCTGCTTGCCGGGTGCTCCGCCGAGCTCCAGCGCCTGGCGCTCGCGCGCCTGGCCGCCCCGTTCGCGCGGCCGGGCCGTCCGCCCATGACGGGCCGGGAACGCGAGCGGCTGCTGCTCCTGCTGGCCTGCGGCGCCGACTTTCGCTTCGAGGCCGGCCGCCGCATCCGCTTCGAGCGCCGCCGGGAGACGCTGCTCGTGGGATTGCGCGATTCCGAGCCGGTGTACGATCCCTCGGGGAAAATCTCGACAGAAACCGGGATCCGGGAGGTCGTTCCGTGAGACTCGAACGGCGCCATGAATCGCGCCAGATCGCCGAACGGGTGGAGGCCGTCGCGGGGGCCGTGGACCGGGACCTCCGGGACCGACCGCTCATCGTCGTGTCCATCCTGAAGGGCTCGGCCATCTTCATGGCCGACCTCGTCCGCAAGCTCCGGGGGCCGTTCTCCTGCGAATTCCTCCACGTGCGCCGTGCGGAGGGAGCTCGCGAAGTGCTCCAGATCGATTTCGCGAGCGGGTTCACCGTGAGGGACAAGCACATCCTTCTCCTCAAGGACGTCGTTCACACGGGCGTCATCGAGACCTACCTGATGGACCACCTGAAGGGGGACGGCGCCGCCTCGATCCACCTCGGGGCCGTCATCGACAAGCCCCTCGATCGCAAGACCAACGTGGCGGTGGACTTTTCGCTCTTTTCCGCCGAGGGCGACGGCCTCTTCGCGGGCTACGGGATGGAACACGAGGGGCTCCACGCCCACCTGCCGGACATCTACGAGGTCGTCGCAGAGCAATAAATGTCCCCCGGAGTCCGTTAGACTGGGAGACCTGGGTCCGGACCCGGAAGGAGAACCCGCTTTGAACGCTACGATCAAGAACCTGCTTCTCTGGATGGTCATCCTGGTGCTGATCATCCTCGCCTGGAACGTTTTCAAGACCGGCGCCACCACCGTCGAGGAAGTCACGTTTTCCCAGTTCCTGGACCAGGTCGGCCAGGGCCACGTCCAGAAGGTCAAGATCCGCGGCGAGGAGATCAGCGGCCAGTACGCGCCCTCTGCCGGAAAACGCGATCCGCTCTTCAAGACCTACGCCGCCAACTACCCCGACCTCGTGAAGGACCTTCGCGCCAAGGGCGTGGAGATCGAGATCACGCCGCTCAAGGACTCGACCCTCGTGTCGGCGCTCGTGATGTACGGGCCGCTGATTCTGCTCGTCGCCATCTGGTTCGTGATCATGCGGCAGATGCAGTCCGGCGGGAACAAGGCGCTCTCCTTCGGTAAGTCGCGGGCGAAGCTGCTGACGCCGAACCAGAAGAAGGTGACGTTCAAGGACGTCGCCGGCGTCGAAGAGGCCAAGGTCGAGCTGCAGGAGATCATCGAGTTCCTGAAGGATCCGCAGAAATTCCAGAAGCTCGGCGGGAAGATCCCCAAGGGCGTCCTGCTCATCGGCTCGCCGGGCACGGGCAAGACGCTGCTCGCCCGGGCCGTCGCCGGCGAGGCGAACGTGCCGTTCTTCACCATCTCGGGCTCGGACTTCGTCGAGATGTTCGTCGGCGTCGGCGCCTCGCGCGTCCGCGACCTCTTCGAGCAGGGCAAGAAGAACGCGCCCTGCATCATCTTCATCGACGAAATCGACGCCGTCGGGCGCCACCGCGGCGCCGGCCTCGGCGGCGGGCACGACGAGCGCGAACAGACGCTCAACGCCCTGCTCGTCGAGATGGACGGCTTCGACACGAACGAGGGCGTCATTCTGGTCGCCGCCACGAACCGGCCCGACGTCCTCGACCCGGCCCTCCTGCGGCCCGGACGCTTCGACCGCCGGGTCGTCGTCGACCGGCCCGACCTGCGCGGCCGTGAGCAGATCCTGAAGGTGCACACGCGCAACACGCCGCTCTCCGAGAACGTCGACCTGACGATCATCGCCCGTGGCACGCCGGGCTTCTCGGGCGCCGACCTCGCCAACCTGGTGAACGAGGCCGCGCTGAACGCTGCGCGCTTCAACAAGAAGAAGGTCGAGATGATCGACTTCGAGTACGCCAAGGACAAGGTCATGATGGGACCGGAGCGCAAGTCCATGATCATGACCGAGGAGGAGAAGCGCAACACGGCGTACCACGAGGGCGGCCACGCGCTCGTCGCGGCGCTCCTGCCGGACGCGGATCCGGTCCACAAGGTCACGATCATCCCGCGCGGACGCGCTCTCGGCCTGACGATGCAGCTGCCCTCCGAGGACAAGTACTCGCACACGAAGGAGTACCTCGAGGCGACGATCACGGTCATGATGGGGGGCCGCATCGCCGAGGAGAAGTTCCTCGGCCACATGACGACGGGCGCCGGCAACGACATCGAGCGCGCGACGGACATGGCGCGCAAGATGGTCTGCGAGTGGGGCATGAGCCACATGGGCCCGCTGACGTTCGGCCGTCCCGAGCAGGAGATCTTCCTCGGCCGCGACTTCGGGCGCACCCAGGACTACTCCGAGGCCACGGCCAACCAGATCGACGCCGAGGTCAAGCGCATCGTCACGAGCTCGTACGACAGCGCGAAGAAGCTCATCGACGACAACGAGAAGGCGATGCACCGCCTCGCCCGGACGCTCCTCGAGAAGGAAGTCCTCGACGGCGACGAGGTGCTCCAGATCATCGCCGACGAGTCCGGCACCGACATTTCCAAGCTGCGCAAGTCCGGCCCGCCGAAGCCGCCGATCATGCCGGGCCCGACGCCCGAGATCGCCGACGGCACGATCGGGCCGCTCGTGCCGGAGCCGGCCTAGGCGAGATCCTCGCGTGGCGAGAACCGGACCCGCCGCCGATTTTCCACCCGAAACCCTGAACCCGGCCTCCGGCCTTCGGCATAATTCCGAGCATCATGAACATCGCCGAATCCTTCCTGCCCGAGTTCGACGCCGAGATGACCCGGACCCGCCGCCTGCTCGAGCGGGTCCCCGATGCGCGCTTCGACTGGAAGCCGCACGAGAAATCGAGGACCCTCGGCTCCCTGGCGACCCATGTCGCCGAGCTGCCCCGCTTCGGCCTTCGGTTCGAGTCGGACACCTGGAAGGTTGGGTCCGAGAAGCCGCCGGAGCTCAGGTCCTCGGCGGCCCTGCTGGCCCGCTTCGACGAGAACGTCCGGGACAGCCGCGCCTCCATCGCCCGCAAGACGGACGCCGAAATGGAGGCCGACTTCGCCGTCCTGCGGCCCGACGGGCAGGTGCTCTTCAAGCAGTCTCGCCGCTCCCTCGTACGTTTCATCCTCCTGAACCACCTCATCCACCACCGCGGCCAGCTCTCCGTCTACCTTCGCGAGAACGACGTTCCGCTTCCGTCGATCTACGGCCCGAGCGCCGACGAGGCGATCTGACGGCGTGACCGCCGCTCCGCTCACGTCTTCGGAGCCCGGAGCGCCCGTCATCGGGTCCGAGCGCCTCGTCCTGCGCCGTCTGAGAGTCGAGGACGCGCCATTCATCCTCGAGCTCTTGAACGACCCCGACTGGCTGCGCTTCATCGGGGACAAGGGCGTGAAGACCCTCGAGGACGCGCAACGGTACGTCCTGAGCGGACCGATCGAGAGCTATGCGCGGCACGGCTTCGGGCTGTTCGCCGTCGAGCGCAAGCCGGGCGGCGCGCCCATCGGCCTGTGCGGCCTCCTGAAGCGCGACGTCCTCGACGACGTGGACGTCGGCTACGCGTTCCTGCCGGAGTTCCGCGGACGCGGTTACGCGCGCGAGGCCGCGGTCGCCACGCTGCGACTCGCGAAAGAGACGATCGGCCTCGACCGTGTCGCGGCGATCACCAACCCCGACAACGCGCGTTCGATCCGCATCCTCGAGGGCCTCGGCTTCGCCTTCGAGAAGATGGTGCGCCTGTCCGAGGACGCCCCCGAGATCCGCTACTACGCCCGGGCCCTCTGAGCCCGCCCCGGTTCAGCGTGCGAGGCGCCGGAGCTGCTCGGAGGCCGCGCGGCTGGCGACGACCACGCTGCCATCCTTCAGCGTGATGGCCAGGCGCCGGTCGTCGTGGGGCCGCATGTGCGCGATCGCATCGAGGTTGACGATGTGGGACCGATGGACCTGGCGGAATCGGGCCGGATCCAGCCGCGACGCGAGCTCCGCGAGCGTCACGTGAATCAGAAACGCGCCTTCGGCCGCGTGCACCTCGGCATAGTCGCCCTGGGCCTGGATGCGCCGGATCGCGGCCGCCGGAATCGGTACGATCCGGTCGCCGTGGCGGGCGAAGAGGCGCGCCAGCGGTCCCTCCGAGAACGAGTCACGCGCCCGGTCGCCCGCGTCGACGGCACCCTGGCCCAGCCTCGACAGCGCCCGCTCCACCGCGGACGCCAGCCGCTCGCGGCCGAACGGCTTGACGAGGTAGTCGATGGCGCCGATCTCGAAGGCCGCCACGGCGAAGCGGTCGTAGGCCGTCGTGAACACGATCTCGGCGGGATGCCGGATCCGGCGGGCTACTTCCAGCCCCGACAGCTCCGGCAGTCGCACGTCCAGAAACAGCAGCTCCGGGGCGTGCGCGTCGGCGAGTGCGAGGGCCGTCCGGCCGTCCACCGCCTCGGCGACGATGTCGACGCGCCCGTCCGCGGAGAGGTACTCGCGCAGGCTCTCCCGGGCGGGTGCCTCGTCCTCGGCGATCAGCGCGCGCGGGCGCACGGCTTTCACGGCGCCTCGACGCCGCCGTCGGCGGGCAGGTCGAGGTGCACGGCAAAACCGCCGGAAGGCGGCGTTTCGAAGGTCATCCTCGCCCGGCCTCCGTAGAGCGTCGCCAGCCGCTCGCGCAGCAACCGGAGGCCGACGCGCGGACTGCCCGCGATGTCGGCCTCGCCGGCGCCTGGCCCGTCGTCGCTGACCGAAAGCCGGACGGCGCCGGCACTCCTTCGCGCCGAGACGGTGATCCTGCCACCCGAGGCCCGCGGCGCGATCCCATGGACGATCGCGTTCTCGACCAGGGGCTGCAACGCGAAGGGAGGAACCAGAACCGAGAGGGCTTCGACATCCGCCTCGACCGACGTCTCGAGCCGGTCTCCGAGGCGCACGCGCTCGAGCTCGAGGTAGCTCTCGACGAGCTCCCACTCCCGAGAGAGCGGCACCCAGTCGCGCCCCGCCTGGTGGACCTCCTGCCCGAAGCGCAGGAGCGCGCCCAGCCGCTCGAGCGCGGCCTCCGCCCGGGCCGGGTCGCGCCGCACGAGCCCGAGCAGCGCATGCAGGACGTTCAGGATGAAGTGGGGCTGCACCTGAGAGCGCAGCAGCTCCAGCTCCGCCCGCGCGCGCAGCGCGTCCGCCCGGGCCGCCGCGTCGCGCGCCTGCCGCAGGGCTTCGGACGTGTGCCGCGCGTAGCCGACGCCGGCCAGCGAGAGCAGCAGCAAGAAGTTGATGACGCCCTGCCACGCGATGATCGGCCCCATCGGCCGCCGGTCGACCCCGGTGAGCCGCAGGTCGACCTCGACGAGGACGAGCCAGCCCGCCGTCGCGACGGCCGCCAGCCCGAGCAGGGCGCCGAGCAGGCGGACCCAGAAGCCCCGGCGCCCGGCCGGAAACCACGGCAGGCGCCGCGCCAGGCCGAGGGCCGCGAGCCCGACGACGGCCGTTGGCAGGGCAGCGGCCACCGCTCCGCGCGCCGCCCTGGAAACGGGAACCCCGCTGGCCGCAAAGAGCGCGGTGTACACGGCGATGAGAACGATCCACGCCGCCGCGTACGCCGCCATCGGCGGAGGCAGGCTCGGCTCGGCTGGGCGCGTGCTCACGGTGTCCGAGCCGGATTCTGGGTGCAGAGAGCCGGCCGCCGCAAGAGCCCGCGCCTCACGGAGCGGGAGCGGGCGGGGGCAGGGCCTCGATCTGCGGCAGGAGGACGTCGCGCACGTAGTGCCATTCGGGCACCGCGGTCAGCGCCCCGCGGGCGTAGGCCAGGGCGACGCCGCGCTCGGCCTTCGGCGAGTGCGAGTAGAGGTAGGCCAGGTCCATGAGGTTCTCCGGCCCTCCCCAACGCGGCTCCCAGGCCGGCGCCCCGGCGCTCGAGAGGGACTCGCGCCACGCGCACACGAGGCCATGCTCGAGGGTGGCCGCGGCCTTCGCGAAGTCGCCGCCGGTCGGGGGCGGCGCGGACATCTCCATTCCGCCCTTGATCCACAGCGCACGCGGGTTGTCGCCCGCATTCTGCATGAGCCAACGAAAGGACGGAAGGGCCTCTTCCAGGAGGGCCTTGCGCCGCGCTTCGTCTTTCCCGGCCAGGAAAAGAAGGTTCCCCCAGCACCCGACCATCGCCAGCCGCGCCTCGATCCACTCCGGCCGCCGCCCGAGAGCGGCCTGAAACCGCGCGACCGCATTCTGCAGGTCCATCGTCAGGTCGGTCGGCGTCGGTGTCTCGTTGAACCCATTCATCGCTCGCCGCCACGCGGCGAACCCGCGCCAGTAATCCCGGTAGTCCGACAGCGGCCCGTCGGGCAGGCGCTCGAGCTCGTTGTCGAGACGGGCGAGCTCGGGCCGGTCGCCGCGATAGTCCGCCGAAAGAACGGCCCGGGCGAGCCCTCCGAGCCGGGCCGCGTCGGGCCCCGGAGACGGCGAGGGCACGGCCGAAGCGAGGACGAGCATCCAGGCGGCAAGACTCATGGCGAATACCTCCGTGGTCCCTTCTATCCGAGCGTCCTCGAAGAGTGCGGCCCGGATCGGCGAACCGCCGTACGCGACCCTCGGACGGCCAGACGGGAGCGCCGGACGGCGTCGCGCGACCGCTTTTTTTGGGCTCCGGCCGCCATCCCTTAGACTCGCTCCGTGGTCCCCGATCTCGTCATCCCGGCCTCGGACGCGGACGTCCTGCGCGAAATCGCGGGTTGGGACCGCGCGCGGCCCGCGACCTTCGCGGCCGCGGACTTCCCGGTCGACGTCCTGCGGTTCGGCGGCTCGAGCTCGCCTCCCGTTTTCGTGAGCCGGGCCCGGCGCGCCGAGACCCTCAAGGCGTTCCCCGCCAGCCTGCGCGTGCGAGCCGAGGCCGTGTTTGCGCGGGCCGCCCGCCGCCCCTCGACGCTACGCCTGGCGCACGGGCGCTCTCTCGACCTCTCCGCCGGGGCCGTCGTGATGGGCGTCGTCAACGTGACGCCCGACTCCTTCTCGGACGGGGGCGCTCACTTCGACCGTGGTCGCGCCGTCGAAGCCGCCCTGCGGATGTTCGAGCAGGGCGCCGCGATCGTGGACGTGGGCGGCGAGTCCACGCGGCCCTCGAGCTACGGCGAGGCCCGCGAGCTCCCGGCCGAGGAAGAGATCGGCCGGGTCGTCCCCGTCCTCGCCGGCATCCGCGCGCACTCGCCGGCGCCCCTGTCCGTCGACACGCGCAAGGCCCGCGTCGCACGCGAGGCGCTTGCGGCCGGAGCCGACCTCGTCAACGACGTGTCGGCGCTGCGCTTCGATCCGGACATGGCCGCGACGATCGCCGCGGCCGCCGCAGGCGCTATCCTGATGCACATGAAGGGCGCCGATCCGCGCACGATGCAGGACGACGTGACCTACGCGCACCCCCTCGCGGACATCGCGGCCTTTCTCGCCGATGCGACCGACCGCGCCCTCGCCGCCGGCATCACCGCCGACGCGATCGCCCTGGATCCAGGCCTCGGTTTCGGAAAGAGCCCCGAGGGCAACCTGCTGCTCCTGCGCCACCTCCGGGCCCTCGGCTCGCTGGGGTATCCGATCGCGGTCGGCGCCTCGCGCAAGGGGTTCGTCCGCCGCTACTCGGGAATCGCCGACGACGCCCCCGCCGCCGACCGGCTCCCGGGATCGCTGGCGGCCCTCGCCGCGGCGGCCGCGGCGGGCGCGAGCCTCCTGCGGGTCCACGACGTGGCCGAGTCGGTGCGTTTCCTGCGCCTGTCCGGCGCCGTATCCCGCGCAGGCGCCGCGGCGCCGCCGCCGGCCGGAGCCGTGGCCCGGTGATGCAGGCCCTCGCCGCGAAGTTCGGCGTTCTCGGTCACCTGAATTTCGGCTGGCGCGACGCCCTCGACATCGCGATCGTCGCCGTCGTCACCTACGCGCTCCTGCGCCTGGTCAGGGGCACGCGCGCGGTGCAGATGGGCCTCGGCCTCTTCGCCATCTTCGCGGTCTACGCGGTCGCGAGCCTGCTGAACCTCGTCGCGCTGACGACCGTCCTGAAGGCCCTGATCTTCTACGTGCCCTTCGCGATCATCGTGCTCTTCTCCCACGAGCTGCGGCGGGCGCTCGCGGCCTTCGGGCGGACGCCGTTCTTCGCGCTCTTCTCGGGCTACCACGCGGAAGAGACGGTCTCGGAGATCGTCCTCGCCGTGACCTCCCTCTCGGCCCGGCGGGTCGGCGCCCTCATCGTGCTCGAGCGGCGCGAAGGCCTGAAGACCTACATCGAGAACGGCTCGCGCATCGACGCCGCGGTGTCGTACGAGCTCCTCGTGACGCTCTTCGCGACGGGAACGCCCCTGCACGACGGGGCGGTCATCGTTTCGGGGGACCGCATCGCCGCCGCAGCCAGCTTCCTCCCGCTCTCGCTCAAGGAAGGCCTTCCCAAGCGGTTCGGCACGCGCCACCGCGCCGCGATCGGCATCAGCGAGGAGACCGACGCACTGGCGGTCCTGGTGTCGGAAGAGCGTGGCACGATCTCGCTGGCGCGCGGCGGGCAACTGCAGGAAGACCTCGACGGCAAGGCGCTGCGCGACCTCCTGTTCCGCGAATTCGCGGCGTACAAGTAGGACCGGACGATGAACCTCTCCCGCATCCTCTTTCGCAACCTCGGCACGAAGCTCCTCGCGCTGGCCATCGCGTGCGCCACCTGGTTCGTCCTGTCGGGACAGCGGCGCGAGCGCATCTCGGAGCGCAGCTACCGGATCCCGCTTTCGATCGTCAACGTGCCTTCCGGCACGATGGTCGTCTCGCCCCTGCCGGACGCCGTGGACGTGCGCGTCCGGGGCGCCTTCACCCCGCTGCGCGCGCTCGAGCCGTCCAAGCTCGAGGCCGTGATCGACCTCGCCGACGCCGTGCCCGGCGAGAAGCGTTATCCCCTCGGCCCCGCGGACATCAACGTGCCCGCGGACGTCGAGGTCATCGCGATCCTGCCGGGCGAGATCCGCCTGCTCCTCGACGCGGTCGCGGAAAAAACGGTCCCGATCGTGGTCGAGGTTTCGGGCCAGCCCTCGCCGGGAGCGCACCTGGACGAAGTGACCGTCGATCCGCGGAGCGCCCGGATCGTCGGCCCCGCCAAGACCCTGGCGCGGCTGGTCACGCTGGCGACGCAACCCGTTTCGGTCGAGGGCCGGGACGCGTCGTTCCTGGAGACGACGACGCTCGCGCTGCCGGCGGCCGGAGTCCGGGTCCGCGAGGGCCAGGTCGTCAACGTGCGCGTGAAGATTCGGCCGGCGCCCGCTCTCGAGCCCACGGTTCGGCCCACGCCGACGCGAACGAGGAAGGGGAGATCGTGAAGCTTTTCGGAACGGACGGGCTGCGGGGCCGGGCGGGAGAGTATCCGCTCGACTCGGCCTCCGTGCGGCTGCTCGGACGCGAGCTCGGTCGCCGCATCTCGGACGGACGGGCCGCCCGCGTCGTCGTCGGCGGAGACACCCGGGAGTCCACGCCCCGCATCGTCGCCGACATGGCGGCCGGGCTCGCCGAGGGCGGCTGCAACGTCGCCGCCGCCGGAGTCATCACGACGCCCGGGGTGGCGGAGCTCGTCCTCGAGCTCGGGGCGCGGGCCGGCGTCGCCGTCTCCGCCTCGCACAACCCCTACGAAGACAACGGCATCAAGATTTTCGGCTCCGACGGGCGAAAGTGGCCGGACGAGGAGGAGGCGTACCTCGAGGGCCGGCTCGAGGCGTCGCGCGCCTCGGCACCGGTGGTCGCGACGCCTCCACCCCCCGATCCGGACCCGGGCCTGATCGCCACGTACGTCTCACGCCTGAGGGCGAGCCTGCCCGAGGGCCTCGGCGGCTTGCCGATCCTCATGGACACCGGCAACGGCGCGGCATTCCTGATCGGCCCGAGGGCGTTCCAGAGGTCGGGCGCGAAGGTCACGGCGATCCACGACACGCCCGACGGGCGCAACATCAACCACGGCTGCGGCGCGCTCCATCCCGAGGAGATGGCTCGCGCCACGCGCGAGTCGGGAGCGGCGCTCGGCGTCGCGTTCGACGGAGACGCCGACCGGTCCATCTTCGCCGACGAGACCGGGCGGATCCTCGACGGCGACGACGTCCTCTGGGTCATCGCCAGCGACTGGAAGGCGCGCGGCCTGCTGACCGAAGGCGGTGTCGTGGGAACGGTCATGTCGAACTTCGGCCTCGAGGCCGCGCTGTCCCGGGAAGGGATCGCCTTTCGGCGCTCCGCCGTCGGCGACCGCAACGTCGCGCGGCTGATGGACGAGACCGGCGCGGTTCTCGGGGGCGAGACCTCGGGCCACGTTCTCCTGGCTCCCTTGTCTCCGGCCGGAGACGGGATCCTGACGGCGATGATCGTCTCGTCCATCGTCCGCTCGTCGGGACGGCGCCTCTCCGAGCTCGCCACGCTCGAGAAGATGCCCCAGACGCTGCGCAACGTGCGGGTCGCGCGCCGCGCTCCCATCGAAGAGTCGCCACGGATTCTGGAGTCCGTCGCGCGGGCCGAACGAAGTCTGAAGGGCCGCGGCCGCGTCTTCCTGCGGTACTCGGGCACCGAGCCCCTGCTGCGGATCCTGGTCGAGGGCCCGGATGCGGCGGAGGTCAAGTCGGTCGCCGACGAAATCGAAGCCGTCGTGAAGGCGGCGCTCGTCTGAAGGGGATCCGCGCGGTCCTCTTCGACGCCGGAGGCACGCTGATCCACATGGACGGCGAGCGCGTCGCCCGCGCCGCGCAGGTGCCCTTCGACCCCCGCGCCTTCGCCGCAGCGGAGGCCGAGGCGGTCGCCGCCGTCCGCCGGTTCATCCGGGAGCAACCGGAGACGCGCGACGCCGAACGGCTCCCCTTCTACCTCGACGCGCTGCTGCGGGCCCTCGGGCTCGCCGACGAGGGGCAGCGCCGCCTCGCGGCCGGGCACGTCGCCGGGGAGCACCGCCGGGCCAACCTCTGGTCGCGCCGCGCCGACGACGCCGCCGAGATCCTCGAGACGCTTCGCGGGCGGGGCTATCGGCTGGCGGTCGTCTCCAATGCCGACGGCCGAGTGCGCGGGCTGCTCGAGGCGGCGGGCCTGACCTCCCTGCTCGAATTCATCGTGGATTCGGCCGAGGTCGGCGTCGAGAAACCGGACCCACGCATCTTCCACGCCGCCACCGATCGGCTCGGGCTGCCTCCCGCCGCCTGCGCCTACGTCGGAGACATCTACGAGATCGACGTCGTCGGAGCGGCCCGGGCGGGCCTCTCCGGCATCCTCGTGGGCCACGCTCCGGCGCCGGAGTCGGTGCTGCGGGTCGCGAGCCTCTCCGAACTGGGCCCCCTCTTTCCCGGATTCGCATAGACTTCCGCGAAAACGAGGAGGACGCGATGGTCGGTACGCTGGCGCAACACTGGTGGGTCGTGCTGCTGCGTGGACTCGCGGCGATCGCCTTCGGCCTGATGGCTTTTGCCTGGCCCGGCGTCACGATCGCCGTGCTCGTCCTGTTCTGGGGCGCCTATGCGCTCGTGGACGGACTCTTCGAGGTCGTCGCCGGCGTGAAGGCCAAGTGGGGCTCGCTCGTCTTTCTCGGGATCCTGGGGATCGCGGCCGGCGTCGTCACGTTCTTCTGGCCCGGCATCACGGCAATCGCCCTCCTGTACATCATCGCGTTCTGGGCCATCGTGGCCGGCGTGATGCAGATCGCGGCGGCCATCCGCCTGCGCAAGGAAATCCAGGGCGAGTGGCTCTGGGTCCTGTCGGGCCTCTGCACGGTCGTGTTGGGCTGCCTGCTCATCGCCCGGCCCGGCGCCGGAGCTCTGTCCCTCGTCTGGCTCATCTCCTGGTTCGCGATCGCCTGGGGAATTCTCCTGGTGATCCTGGCCTTCCGCCTCAAGGGCCATTTCGGAAGGATTCAGGTCAAGCCGGCATAAGCGACGCCCCTCACCCCGTCCCTCTCCCGCCGGGAGAGGGAGCTCTCAACACGGGGCCGCCCTGTAAGTTCCCCTCGCCCCCCGCAGGGGGGAGAGGGTTAGGGTGAGGGGGGACTCATCCGTATCGCTCCACGTCCGGCGGAATCGCTCCGATGACGTTGGCGTCGGTGAAGATGATCGCGGTGGCGTGGATCGGCAGGTAGACCGTGTGGTTGCCCGCGGCCATGTCCACGCGCACCTCGTAGTACCCCTGCGGCGAGATGGTCATCAGCGTGGCGGGCTTGTTCTTGTACTCGAGCAGCGGGCAGAACACGATGACGTTGGAGGGCATATCCGACTCACTCCTTCCCGAGAATCCCGAGCATCTCTTCCCAGGTGACGACGGGGACCCCGAGGGTCTTCGCTTTGTCGAGTTTCGATCCCGCTGATTCTCCCACGACGACGTAGTCGGTCTTCTTCGAAACCGAGCCCGCGAGCTTCGCCCCCGCCGCGACGAGGCGTTCCCCTGCCTCCTCCCGCGTGATCCCCGGCAGCGTCCCGGTCAGGACCACGGTCCGGCCCGCCAGGGCCCCTTCCGGCGGCCGCTCGCGCCGCTGCCCGTCCAGCCGTACTCCGTGGCGCCGCAGCTTTTCGACGAGCTCGACGTCGCGCGGATGGGCGAACCAGGCCCGGATCGCCGCCGCCGTGTTGGGACCGACGTCCTCGACAGCCTGCAGCTCTTCCTCGGTCGCGGCGCCGATCGCGTCGAGGGTCCCGAAGTGCCCGATGAGTGTCTTCGCCGCTTTCTCCCCGACGTGGCGGATCCCGAGGGCGAAGAGCAGGCGCGACGCGTCGTTGCCCTTGCTCTTCTCGATCTCGGCGGCGAGGTTCGAGGCCGACTTCTCTCCCCAGCGCTCGAGGCCGGCGAGGTCTCCGGCTTTCAGGTCGTAGATCGACGCGACGTCGGTCAGGAGGCCCGCTGTCACGAGCTGATCCACGAGCCTCTCGCCGAGGCCCTCGATGTTCATGGCGCGCCGCCCGCAGAAGTGACGCAGCGCCTCGCGCACGACGGCCGGGCAGGCGGGATTGACGCACCGGGTCGCCACCTCGCCCTCCTCGCGGACCACCGGGTCGCCGCAGACCGGGCACGTCTCGGGCATCCTGAAGGGCGCGGCGCCCTCGGGCCGCTTCTCGAGGACGACGCGGACGACCTTCGGAATGACGTCGCCGCCCTTTTCGACGACGACGGTGTCCCCGACGCGGACGTCCTTGCGCGACAGGTCTTCGTAATTGTGGAGCGTCGCGCGCTTGACCGTCGAGCCGGCGAGCAGCACCGGCTCCAGGTGCGCGACCGGCGTCAGCACTCCGGTCCGGCCGACGTTCACGGTGATGTCCCGGACGACCGTCGTGGCCTCCTGCGCCGGATACTTGTAGGCGAGCGCCCACCGCGGCGACTTGGCGGTCGCGCCGAGCGCCTCCTGGGTCGCGCGGTCGTCCACCTTGATCACGACGCCGTCAGTTTCGAACTCGAGGTCGTGCCGCTTCTCGCGCCAGTGCTCGACGAACGCGCGCACGTCGGCGAAGCTCTCGCAGCGGCGCCAGTGCGGGTTGACGGGAAAGCCGAGCTCCCTGAGCCGCGCGAGCGCCGCCGACTGGCTGTCCGGAAAAAGCGTCGCCTCCACGACCGCGTAGAGCCAGGCGTCGAGCCGCCGCCGGGCCGTGATCCGCGAGTCGAGCAGCCGCATCGTGCCTGCCGCTGCGTTCCTCGGGTTGGCGAAGAGCGGTTCGCCCTCGGCCTCGCGGCCGGCGTTGACCGCCGCGAAGGCCTTCCTCGAATAGTAGACCTCGCCGCGCACTTCGAGGGGCGATGGCTCGGACAGGGTCAGCGGGATCGACCGGATCGTGCGGACGTTTCCCGTCACGTCGTCGCCGCGCACGCCGTCGCCCCGCGTGGCGCCGCGGAGAAGGCGCCCGCCCTCGTAGCGCAGCGACAGCGACAGCCCGTCGATTTTCAGCTCGGCGACGAAGCCCGTCGGCTCGCGGCCGAGCACCCGGGCGGCGCGCGCGAACCAGGCCTCGGCTTCCTCCCAGGAGTAGGCGTTCTCGAGGGAAAGCATCGGCTGCGCGTGCGTGACCGTGGCGAAGCCCTCCGCCGGCTCGCCGCCGACGCGGCGGGAGGGCGAGTCGTCGCTGGCCAGCTCCGGGTGCTCGGCCTCGAGCTCGATCAGCTCGCGCATGAGCCCGTCGAATTCGGCGTCGGTGATCTCCGGACGGGCCTCGGCGTAATAGAGCCGCTCGTGGCGGCGAATCTGCTCCCGAAGCGCTTCCACGTGCTCGCGAGGGGCGGCCGGAGGGCCCTTGGGCTGCATGGGCGCCATGCTACAGTCACCGCGATGTCCGCGGCAAAAGTGCGAGTCCTCGCTCTCGCGCTGTGCGCCGGCGCGGCGGCCGCAGGGCTCCTCGCGCAGGGCTTCCCGCCGCCGATCGCCTCGTACCAGATCACCTGTCGTCTCGACGCGGAAAAGAAGGCGCTCGAGGCCAACGAGGTCCTGACCTGGAAAAACACCACGGCGCGGCCGGCCGCGACGCTGCGCTTCCACCTCTACCTGAACGCCTTTCAAAACACGCTTTCGACGTTTTGGCGCGAATCGGGCGGCGACCATCGCGACGGGGCGCTGCCCGAATCGTGGGGCTCGGTCGAGGTCACGCGGATGACCGGCCCCGACGGCGCGGACCTGCTCCCCGCCCTGAGGTTCATCGCGCCGGACGACGGCAACCCGAACGACCGCACCGTCGCCGAGGTCATCCTGCCCCGGCCTGTCCAGCCTGGCGAGACGATCTCGGTGGCCCTCGACTTTGCGGCGAAGCTGCCCCGCGTCTCCGTCCGCACGGGCTACAAGGACGACTTCTTCATGGTGGCGCAGTGGTTCCCGAAGATCGGCGTCCTCGAGGAGGGCGGCTGGAACTGCCACCAGTTCCACGCCCAGAGCGAGTTCTTCTCGGACTTCGGCAACTACGACGTGTCGATCGACGTCCCGGCGCGCTACAAGGGCAGGGTCGGCGCCACCGGAGAGCGGGTCGAGGAGCGCGAGACCTCGGCCGGCCGCGTGCTCTATCGCTTCCGCCAGGCCGCCGTCCACGATTTCGCGTGGACCGCGGATCCGAGCTATCTCGTCCTCGAGGACACGTTCCGCGAGGCAGGGCTCGGCGACGTGCGCCTACATCTTTATCTCCAACCCGAGCACGCGGACCAGGCGCAGCGCTACTTTGGTGCCGCCAAGGCCGCGCTCTCGGGCTACGGCCGCATTCTCGGGGCCTACCCGTACCCGACGCTCTCGATCGTGGATCCGCCGTGGGGCGCGCACGGCGCAGGCGGCATGGAATACCCGACGCTCATCACCGGCGGCACGGCGTGGAGCGACCCGCGCAGCGTCCTGCGGCCCGAGGGCGTCACGGTCCACGAGGCCGGCCATCAGTTCTTCTATGGCCTGCTGGCCTCCAACGAGTTCGAGGAGGCGTGGCTCGACGAGGGATTCAACACCTACATGTGCGACCGGGTCCTGAAGGCCGTCTACGGCGCGAACCACGTGGACCTCGACGTCTTCGGCCTTCACTTCCCGCTCGGGATCGACATCCACTATCCGCTCGACGCGAACCTCCGGTACTTCGACGTCGCCGACTGGGACGTGCTTGCGTCCGACAGCTGGAAGTTCCGGAACCGGCGCTCCTATGGCGGCCAGGTCTACTCGAAGACGGCCCTGACGCTCGCGACCCTGGAGCGGCTGCTCGGCACGCCGATGATGGACAAGGCCCTGCGCCTCTACGCGGACCGCTGGCGCTTCCGGCACCCGAAGACGAGGGACTTCATCGCGTGCGTCAACGACGCAACCGGGGCGGACTGGACGTGGTTCTTCGACCGCACGTTCTTCTCCTCGGGCATCGTGGACTATGCCATGGCCCAGGCCGACAGCGTGCCGGCGAAGGCGCCCCTCGGGCTCTTCGAGAAGGACGGCAAGCTCTCGCCGGAGCCGCCGGCCGCGCTCGCCAGGGCGCGCGGCTACGACAGCGTCGTGACGGTCATCCGGCGCGGCGACGTGGCCATGCCCGTGGACGTCCTGCTGCGTTTCGAGGGCGATCGCGTCTACCGCTCGCACTGGGACGGCGAGGCGCGCTGGAAGCGCTTCCGCGTGACGTCGGGCCCGCGCCTGATCGAGGCCGTGGTGGATCCGGACGAGAAGATCCTGCTCGACGCCGACGAGACCAACAACGGGTCCCAGCCCGAGCCCGACCTGCGCGCGGCGACGCGCTGGACCACGCGCGCCGTCTTCTGGGTGCAGAACATGATCGACTTCATGACGGTGGCATGGTGAGCCGGGGACCGCGGGCCCTGCGCTGCTTCCTGCGGGGCCTCGGCCTCTCACTGTCGAAGCCTTACCTGGCCATCGCCCTCTGGCTGATCCAACTCATGCTGGCCGCGGCCCTCATCCTTCCCATCGGCAACCAGCTCCACGCCCTCCTCGATCGATCCCCCTCCGGGGCGAAGATGGTCGCCGTGCCCGACTACAGCTGGTGGGAGACGGTTCGCCGCGTGCATCCGGACGTCCTCGGAAACTTCCCGGAAATCGCTACCGGCCTGCTCTCTCCCGAGGGCATTCCCTGGTCGAAGCTGCCGGGCATGCTCGGCGTCGGCGCGACCGCCTTCTCGCTGGCGATCCTGGCGATCGTGCTCCATGCTTTCGCGCTCGGCGGCACGCTCGGGGCGCTGCGGGAGCCATCGTCCTCGCTCGTGACCTTCGGACGCGAGGGCATGCGCCGAATGCCGGCCTTCCTGGTGTTCACGTTCGCTGCCTGGGGCGCGGCGTTCGCGGCGTACCAGTGGATCTACGTCGGATCCGGAGTCGCGCTGCGTTCGCGCGTGAGGGACCTCCACACGGAGCAGGCCGCCCTCGCGGTGACCGGCTTGCGTCTGCTGGCACTGGCCCTGGCCCTGGCCGTCATCAAGCTGCTGGCCGACTCGGTGCGCACCGTCTGGGTCGCGCGGCCGGACCTGCCGCCCGTGTCGCGCTTTCTCTTCGGCATCGGCGGCGCCGTCGCCCGGCCGTTGCGCCTGTTCGGCATCCTGGGAATGTACGCGGTCACGACCCTCGGTCTCTACCTCATCTGGCTCGTCCTCGACCCGTCGGCCGGCGGCGAGGCCCGTCTGGCGCTCGGCCCGCTCATCATCACGCAGCAGGTGTTCGTCTTCGTCCGCCTTTTGATCAAGATCGGCTACTACGCCGGGATCTCCGAGGCCCTCACCCGCGCGCCCTCGCCCGAGTACTCGTACGTCGCCGCCGAGACGCCGGCCCCGGCCGAGCCCTCCGCGACCTAGTCGAAGGGAGCCTCGAAATGCCGCGGAAAGCGCCGGGAATCGCCCTCTTCGTCGTGGGGGTCGTCTTCATCGCGATCGGCAGCTCGGGCAATCGTCTCCTTCTCGGCGTCGGCGCGGCCTTCGTGGCCATCGGACTGGCCTCGCTCGCGCGCGGGCGCCGGGCGGGAGGAGATCCCCCCTGACCGCCGAGCCGGGAGACGGCGGCGACGGCCGGATTGCGGTTTTTCGCCGCCTCCACCAGCAGGGCTGCTTCGTCATTCCGAATCCGTGGGACGCGGGCAGCGCCCGCTTGCTCTCCCAACTCGGGTTTCCCGCCCTCGCCACGACGAGCGCCGGCTTCGCCTGGTCTCTCGGCCGTCCCGACAACGGCGTGACGCTCGACGAGGCCCTGGGCCACTTTCGAGCCGTGAGCGGGAGCGTCGCCCTGCCGGTCAACGCCGACTTCGAAGGCGGATTCGCGGAGGAGCCGGCCGCCGTCGCGGGCAACGTCGCCAGGGCCGCGGCGACGGGAATCGCGGGCCTGTCCATCGAGGATGCGAGCGGCGTCGCGGCGCAGCCGCTCTTCGATCTCCCCCTCGCCGTGGAGCGGGTCGGGGCCGCCCGGCAGGCGATCGACGAGAGCGGCACGGGGATCCTGCTGACCGCGCGGTCGGAAGGGTATCTCGTCGGGCGCCCCGACCTGGACGCCACGATCCGGCGTCTCGTCGCATTTGCCGAGATCGGCGCCGACTGCCTCTACGCTCCGGGCCTGACGCGTCTGGACGACGTCCGGGCCGTCGTGCGGGCGGTCGCCCCCCGGGCCGTCAACGTGCTCGCCGGATCCAACTTCGCAACGGTCGCCGAGCTCGCCGAGGCCGGCGTCCGGCGCATCAGCGTCGGGGGCGCGCTGGCCCGCGCGGCGCTGTCGGGATTCCTGGACGCGGCGAGGGAGATCGCCGATCGGGGCACGTTCAGCCGGCTCGCGGCCGCGGTGCCGTTCACCGCGCTCAACGCCGCGTTCGCGAAGCCGAGGGACTGAGGGCCGGCTACTTTCGGCCGCCGGGAACGAAGCCGCGCTCGACCGCTCGCAGCCCGGCGTCGAAGCGCACGCGGTACACGAACGGCTGGCGGCGGATCCCATCCTCGCCCCCCGGCTCCCACGGACCCGTGAAGAACGGGAGAAAGCGCAGGTCCTGCACGATGACCTCCGCACCGCCGTCGCCGGACGCGTAAACGGTCTCGAGCGGAAAACGTGCGAACGCGAGGTAGATGCCGATCTCCGGCAGCGCCCGCGCCGCATCGAGAACGGGCGAGCGCGGCGGCCGCTCGAAGCTCTGGATCTTCGCCCGCTCCGGGGGCGGGTAGTAGTCGCGCAGGCTGGCGAGAATCTGGGACCACTTCTTCGGAGGCTGCGGGTCCGCGCTGCCGGTCGCAAACGGGCCGATGTCGAAGAACGCCACGTGCACCGAGTCGGCACGCTCCGACAGACCCATCCAGCGGAAGGGCGACAGGAACTGGGGCATCACGGCGACCTTCGCGTCGGGCGGTGAATCGTCCAGACGCCTCCACGTGGCAAGGGCGCGCGCGTGCTGGATGGCGCAGAACCCGACGTAGGCTACGAGCAGGGCCGAACCGCCGGCCGCGATGCGGCGCCCCCGGTCCCGGTAGACGAGCGCGAGGATGAGGGTGGCCAGACCGATGCCGGTGAAATAGGGGTCCAGGATGAAGATCCAGTCGAG
>DATMNJ010000351.1:0-7789 GCA_035569175.1 Thermoanaerobaculia bacterium
GTCCCTTTCGGGGGACCGGTTCGCCCTCGATTGCCGGCGCCGCTTCCTGGAGATGTACGGCGACGTCGTGCTGCGCGTGCCCCGCCACGAGTTCGAGAAGGCGATGCAGGAGGTCAAGAAGGCCCGCGGCGCGTCGTCCGACATGAACCTCGCGGCCGTGGACCTGGCCGAGATCGTCCGCCGCGACGAGCAGATCGTCCGCCAGCGCACGGGTCACGAGTTCCCCGACGACCCCCGCGAGCAGCTCTGGGGCGCGATTGCGGCCGTCTTCCGCTCCTGGGACAACGAGCGCGCGAAGACCTACCGCAAGCTCCACCACATCCCCGACGACTGGGGGACCGCGGTCAACGTCCAGGCCATGGTGTTCGGCAATCGGGGCGACACCTCCGCGACCGGCGTCGCCTTCACGCGCGATCCCGCCAGCGGCGAGAAGAAGTTCTACGGCGAGTTCCTGCCCAACGCGCAGGGCGAGGACGTCGTCGCCGGCATCCGCACGCCGCGGCCGCTGAACGCGGACGGCTCGGGACTGTCGCTCGAGGAGACGATGCCGCGGGCGTACGCCGAGCTCCAGCTGGTGCGCGAACGCCTCGAGGCGCGCTTTCGCGACATGCAGGACCTCGAGTTCACGATCGAGGAAAACCGTCTCTATCTCCTGCAGACCCGCAACGGAAAGCGCACGGGGTTTGCCGCCGTCCGGATCGCCACGGACATGGTGGACGAAGGCCTGATCGACGCCGAGGAGGCGGTGGCCCGCGTCGAGCCGGAGCAGCTCGTCCAGCTGCTCGCGCCCGTCTTCGCGGCGAAGGAGAAGACCGCCGCCGTCAAGGACGGGCGTCTCTTCGGCAAGGGGCTCCCGGCCGGTCCCGGAGCGGCCTGCGGCCGCGTTGCGCTGACGGCGCCCCGCGCCGTCGCCCTCGCGGCCCAGGGCGAGACGGTCGTCCTCGTGCGCGAGGAGACGTCGCCCGAGGACATCGCCGGAATGCACGCGGCCGCCGGGATCCTGACGACGCGCGGCGGTGCGACCTCGCACGCGGCGGTCGTCGCGCGCGGCATGGGCAAGACCTGCATCGTCGGTGCGGGGGAGATCACGGTCGACCACGGGAGAAGCGAGATCCGCGGACGCGGCCTGAGGGCCGCCGAGGGCGACTGGATCTCGATCGACGGCACCACGGGCGAGGTCCTGCTCGGCAAGCTCGCGACCCAGCCCTCGGAGGTTCTCCGGGTCGTTCTCGAGGGGACGATCCGGGCCGATGACTCGGCGGTCTACCGCGCGTTCACCCGCATCCTGGAGTGGGCCGACGCGCGGCGCCGTCTCGGCGTCCGGGCCAACGCCGACACCCCGAACGACGCTCGCGTCGCGCGGCTCTTCGGCGCCGAAGGCATCGGCCTGTGCCGGACGGAGCACATGTTCTTCGAGGCCCGGCGCATCTTCGCCGTGCGCGAGATGATCCTCGCCGAGACGCTCGACCAGCGCCGCGCCGCGCTGGCGAAGATCCTCCCGATGCAGCGCGAGGACTTCCTCGGCATCTTCCGGGAGATGGGAGACCGGCCGGTGACGGTCCGGCTGCTCGATCCGCCGCTCCACGAGTTCCTGCCGCACGACGAAGAGACGATCCAGAAGACGGCGACCGAGCTCGGCGTCTCCGCCGACACGGTCCGCGAGCGCACGCATGCGCTCAAGGAAACCAACCCCATGCTCGGCCACCGCGGCTGCCGGCTCGGCATCACGAATCCCGAGATTTACGAAATGCAGATCCGCGCCATCTTCGAGGCCGCGGCCGCGGCGACCCGTGAGGGCCTGCACCCGGATCCGGAGATCATGATCCCGCTCGTCGGGGCGCGGGGGGAGTTCGAGCGCCTGCGCGTCCTGGTCGACGAGGCCGCGAAGACGGTTACCGCCGAGACCGGCGTGACCGTTTCTTACAAGGTCGGCACCATGATCGAGGTCCCGCGCGCGGCGCTGCGCGCCAACCGGATTGCCCTGAACTGCGACTTCTTCTCCTTCGGGACCAACGACCTCACGCAGATGACGTACGGCTACTCGCGCGACGACATGGGGACGTTCCTGCCCGTGTACATCGCCGAGGGCATCCTCCCGGAAGATCCCTTCGCGAGCCTCGACCAGTACGGCGTGGGCGAGCTCGTCGCCATCGGGACGCGGCGCGGGCGCGAGGTCAAGCCGAAGCTCAAGGTCGGCGTCTGCGGCGAGCACGGCGGCGATCCGCGCTCGATCGAGTTCTTCAACCACGTGGGGCTCGACTACGTCTCGTGCTCGCCGTTTCGCGTTCCGGTCGCGCGCCTCGCGGCGGCGCGGGCGTCGCTTGCGGAAAAGAACGTCGGGACGTCCTCGACGGCCTAGGAAGGGAGTCCATGCTGACGGCGCTCGTCATGACGGTCCTGCTCGCTGCGACGCCTCCCGAGCCTCCGGCGGATCTCGTTCTGCTGTCGGCGAAGATCTGGACGGGAGACCCGAGCAAGCCCGAAGCCGAGGCGCTGGCCGTGCGCGGCGGCCGGATCGTCGCGGTCGGAATGGACAAGGACATCGCGGCCTTCCGGGGGCCGAAGACCGTCGTCCTCGATGGGAAGTGGCGCCGCGTGACGCCCGGCTTCATCGACTGCCACACGCACATGTCGGGCGGCGGGTTCGACATCCTCGCGCTCGACGTGCGACACACGAAAGACGGCGCCGAATTCACGCGCCTGCTGGCCGCGTACGCGAAGACGCGCCCGGCGGGGGAGTGGCTCACCGACGGCGTTTGGGACGAGAAGTGGTGGATGCCGCCGGTTCTGCCGACCAGGGCGCTGCTCGATCCGGCTACGGGCGATCACCCGACGTGCCTCTCGCGCCAGGACGGCCACATGATGGTCTGCAACAGCCTGGCGCTGAAGATCGCCGGCGTCACGGCGGCCACGCCCGATCCGCCGGGCGGCGTCATCGTCAAAGACGCCAAGGGCGCGCCGGCCGGCATCCTCAAGGACGGCGCGATGGATCTCGTCTGGAAGTTCCGCCCCGCCCGCACGGCCGCCGAGATCGCCGCCGCGCTGCGCGCCGCCATGAAGGAATCGGCGAAGTACGGCGTGACGTCGGTCCAGGATCTGCCCGGCGACGCGAGCGACGTCCCGGCCTGGGACGGCCTGCGCAACGCGGGGGAGCTGACCGTGCGGGTCAACTACCGCCCGTCGCTCTCGCACTGGGAAGAGGCGAAGCGGCTGCAGTCCTCGCTGAAGAACGACGAGTGGCTGCGCATCGGCGGCGTGAAGGGCTTCATGGACGGCTCGCTCGGATCCGGCACGGCCGTGATGTTCGAGGCCTTCAGCGACGAGCCCGGCAACCGGGGCGTGTATGCCTCGGAGGCGATTCCGCTGTCCGCGCTCGAGGACCGCATCGCCGCCGCGGACAAGGCCGGGCTGCAGGTCGAGGTCCACGCCATCGGCGACCGGGCCAACTCCGAGATCCTCGACATCTACCAGCGCGTCGAAAAGAAGAACGGCCCCCGCGACCGGCGCTTCCGCATCGAGCACGCCCAGCACCTGCGCGCCGCCGACATCCCGCGCTTCGCCGAGCTCGGCGTCATCGCCTCGATGCAGCCGTACCACGCCGTAGACGACGGGCGCTGGGCGGACAAGCGCCTCGGCGCCGAGCGCGCCCGGACGACCTACGCCTTCCGTACCCTTCTCGACGACAAGGCCACGCTCGCCTTCGGCTCCGACTGGGACGTGGCGCCCATCTCGCCGATCCTCGGCATCGCCGCCGCCGTCACCCGCCGCACGATCGACGGCAAGAACCCGGGCGGCTGGGTCCCGGAGCAGAGGATCACCGTCGAAGAGGCGCTGCGCGCCTATACCGTCTCGGCCGCCTACGCCGGCTTCGAGGAGAAGGACAAGGGCTCGCTCGAGCCGGGCAAGCTCGCCGATTTCGTCATCCTCGGGGCGGATCCCCTTCGCGTGAAACCGGAGGAGCTCGAGAAGATCCAGGTCGACGCGACCGTCGTCGGCGGAAGGACGGTCTACTCCAGGTAGTCCTGCATCGTCACGGGCTGGACGTCGTTGCGCCCGCAGCCTCGGCAGTCACCCGGTAGTACCAGATGGAAGACGCGACGAGGAGAACGGCGTTGAGCAGCAACAGGACGCCGAACGCCGCGTGCAAGGCTCGATGACTCTTCTTCGCGGCGAGCGCGAGGCCCGTCACCGAAGTCAGCATGAAGGCGGCGAGTCCGGGCATCACGTAGACGTCGAGGAAGTAACGCATGGTACTTCCGTCGACTTCCCCGTTGCCGACGGCTCGACTGATCCGCCAGGAAGCGTCGGGATAGATCGCGTACTCGATCAGTGCGAGCGCCACCAGCACTCCGAGACAGAGGGCGAGACAGCGGACCGTCGTCGCCGGGTGCATCGTCATCGCGTCACCCACAAGAACATCGGGGCGCCGAACGCTTGAATCTTCTTGAGATACGGGAAAACGCCGTCCCAGGCCTCCGGACTGTGAAGCCACGAGTGGCTCGCGAACGGTCCAAGGTCTTCGTCCAACTCGAGATTGGTTGCAAGAGGTTGCGTCCGTGCGGCCGCGCCACTCTGGAGCGGGCTGTCATCGGCTCCGCCGCCGTGCGTTTGGACTTTGTCGAAAACGTTGAAGACGTTGACCCAGTTGGAGACGCCGGCCGTTCCGTTCAGTCGGTAGGCGGGAGTGGAGGGAGTCCCCAGGGTCACGAGGTTGTCGACCTTGTGACCGAGGCCCATGTTGATCGCGGCGATCGCGACGTTGCCGCCGTGACTGTGCGCGATGATGTCCAGGCCCTCGCCGGGCGCAAACTTGTAGCTGCGTATGAACGCCACCAGCCCCTTCGCGGCGTCCACCCGCGCTTCATGGTTGTCCCTGCCTGACCAGTTGTAGGAAACCGTCGCGCGATCGCCGATGCTTCTCGCAACGTGGCTGAAGAACGGCCCCGCCGGAGTGAAGTCGGAGCCTCTCTTTCCGATCTGGGTCCCGTGCACGACGATCGTCAGAAGCCCGTCCGGGTCGAAATGCTTCATCGGGTTCCCGAGCGTGTACGCATAGCGATTCCAGGACTGCGGATTCCGCGGGTGGCCTCCGACAAGGTCCGGGCTCAGGAATCGCCCGAGCCCGATGTCGTGCGTGCGGGCGTGATCGTAGTCGCGGGCGGCGGCCTCCTCCTTCTCCATGAGGCAGTAGCCGAGCCGCTGGCCGGGCGGAACCGTGTTGGTGTCCTCGCCGAAGGGCCAGAACTTGTGGGAGTCCACGGCCTGTCTTGCCTGGTTGAAGACGATTGCGGGGCTGCCGAGGTGGTCGGACGCCGTGTACAGCCAGCCCGGTGGTGAGGCGACGTAGGACGCGACGAGCAGGTTGCCGAGGAAGACGTTGTCCCGGGTCACCGAGAGGGTGGCCGTCGCCGGGCCCGTGGAACCTCCCGCCATCTCCGTCACCACCCGATTGCTTTCGTCGCGAAGAGTATAGGTCGAGCCGCGGGGCATCGGGTGATAGGCGTTCCAGATGGTCGTGCCCGGCATCGCGCCCGGGGCCTTGGCGAGCCAGACCAGCATCTCCCATTCGCCGACCGTGTTGCCGGGGCAGAACGACAGAGGGTTCGCGTTGCATCCACTGGTGACTCCGTCCCGGTACAGCTGTTCGATCCATGGCGCGAACGCGGCGTAGGGCCCGGAGCAGCCGACGTCGCTGAAGGTTCCGACGCACGCCGGAGGCGCGAAGCCGTCGGGCTTGTATCCCTTGACCAGAAAGACGGCCATCTGCGCGCGGGAGAGCGCGGCGTCGGGGCAATAGCTGAGGGGATTCGACAGGCAGCCGGCGGTGATCCCGCGGTCGTAGACGAGCTGGATGTATCGCGCGTCGGGGTCCGAGCAGGCGACGTCGCTGAAGGCGCCGGAGCAGCCCGGCAGGCCCCAGCCCTTCGCCAGCATGTTGGCCTCGGCGAGGTACCGCGCCATCTCGCGGCGCAGCACGGTGAATTTTGCCGGGAACTTCGCCACACGCTCGCCCGCGCCGTTGAACAGGAAAATCCAGTCGCCCGAAGCGTTGGTGTTGCGGTACTGCCGGCCGAGCGGGTCGTACGTCATGCTCTCGCCGTTGTACGCGATCATGTTGCCGGCCGCGTCGTAATCGGCCGAGCCGCTCGTGACCTGGTTGGTGCGGGGATCCACCGCGATCGCCGCGCCGTTGGACGTCAGGTTGCCGTAGCGGTCGTAGGCGAAGGACCGCGTCGTGGCGCCGTACTTCGCCGAGAGCAGCCGTGATCGGGAGTCGTACGTGAAGGCGTCGGTCCCCGTCTTCAGGACGTTGCCCGCGCCGTCGTAGGAGTACGCGCCGCTCGACCACAGCGTGTTCGAAATGCTGGCGGGGCGCGGCAGGCCCGTCGCGTCCGGGGCGATCGTCGTGACGACGCCGGTCCCCGAAGTTCCCGCGGTCCAGGAAGAGAGGAGCGCCGCGGGGCCGTAGGACGCCGCCGTGACGACGTTCGCGCCGCCGGCGGCAATGGCCGTCGGCATCCCGTTCGTATAGACGGGCGCCACGTTGAAGGTGCCGCTGGACCTCGGGTGGCCGTGGGCCGCGACCAGGCCGAGGTTTCCGTAGGTCCAGGTTTGCGCGGTCAGGGCCGCGAAATTGCCGTTGCCGACGCCGGCGACGAGTCTCGAAAGGCGGCCTCCCGCATCCCCGTACTCGAACTGCTCGTCGACGACCGGCCCGAGGGTGGGAATGCGGTTGTACCCGTAGCGGTGCGTCAGCTTTCCGGCGGGGTGTGGGCCGCCTCCGGACCCGGGGCTCCCGTCGGAGCACACCGGTTTCCCGTCGTAGCAGTTGACGAGGTGCTTGTTCCCGCCGGCATCCTCCTCCGTCAGGCGTCCGGCGAAATCGAAGGTGCGCCTTAGGACGACGCCGCCCGGGCGCGTCTCCTGGCGGACGTTGCCGAGGCTCCCGACCGAGGCGTAGCTGACCGCGCCCGCTTCGGGCGTCGACTCGGATCGCAGGAACCCGTTGGCGTCGTATGTGAAGGTGCGTCCCTGAACTCCCTGCGTCACTCCGGTGAGCTTTCCATTGACGTCGTACGCGTGGGTCGTGATCTCCCCGGTCGGTTCGATGACGCTCGTGATCCGGCCGAAGGCGTCCCTCTGGGTCGTCGTCGTCGCGTTGAGGCCGCCAGCGGCACAGGTCGGCGTCGAGAGGTTCGAGAATGCCGCGTTCAGGCAGTACGTCAGGACGGCTTCCCGGGTGTCGCTGTAGGTGTTCGTCCCGCCGTCGGTGCGATCGACCGTGACGAGGCTCGACATCTTTGCGCCCACGATTTGTTGGGGCCGGCCGAACGGGTCGTAGCACATCCGAAACGTTCCAGGAGCGGCCGATGGCCGGGCGCGCCCGGTGAGGTTGCCGCCGTTGAACGCGCAGGAAGTCGCAAGATCCCGGGTCACGGTTTCGGAGGTCGCGTCGGGGACCCACTCGGAGGAGAAGTAGGCGTTGCCCGGCCCGTCGAAGAGCGTGAACCGCTTGACGACGGCCGAGCCCGGCTGGAGCCGCCTTTCCCGGACGAGGCGTGCGAGCCCGTCGTACTCGTAGTGCTGCCAGGTTGCGGCGTTCGGATTCGACGCGGCGACCGGACAGGTCTGCGCGGCCGAGGCCCGGTATGCCGACGTGGCGCTCGGCCCTTCGTAGCAGACGAACGTCGAGAGCTCAGCCGCGGCCGGCGGGGTGATTCGGCGGACCCGCCCGAGAGCGTCGTAGGTGTAGGAGGTCGCCAGGCCCGCGGCGTCCTTGGACGTCGTG
>DATMNJ010000352.1:0-2531 GCA_035569175.1 Thermoanaerobaculia bacterium
GCGCCTGCGTTCCTCAAATGTCCAGGTTCCTCACGTTCAACGCGTTCTGCTCGATGAACTCCCGGCGCGGCTCGACGGCGTCGCCCATGAGGATCGAGAAGACCTCGTTGGCTTCGACCGCGTCCTCGACGGCGACCTGCAGCAGACGCCGCGTCTCCGGGTTCATCGTCGTGTCCCAAAGCTGCTCGGGATTCATCTCTCCGAGGCCCTTGTAGCGGTTGATGACGAGGCCTTTCTTGGCCGACTCGTAGATCGCATCGACGACCGCGGAGAGCGTCTCGTGCTTCTCGGTGTCCTCGCCCCGCGTCACGGCGTACGGGCCGTCGAGGAAGCCGCCGATCGCCTTGGCGGTCTCCTTGATGCGGCGAAACTCGAAGGCCGCGACGAAGTCCGAATCGATGCGCGCCGAGCGCGGCACGCCGTTGACCTTACGCGTGATCTCGAGCGCCCAACCGGAGTGCTCCTCGTCGGCCACGACCTCGGCCTTCTCGACCCCGAACGCGCGGACCATCTTGCCGAGGTCCTCGAGCTTCTTCTTGTCCGCGAACTCCGTCTTGGACGTCATCCCGCGGTCGAGGAGGGCGCGCACCAGGGCCTCGGGGATCCCCCGGTGCCCGAGCTTTCCGACGTGTGTCCGGTATTCCTCCATCTTCTCGAGCAGGCTCGCGAGCCTCGCCCCCGAGACGCTCGTGCCCGACATCTCGGAGGAGAGCGTACGATCCTCGCCGAGACGGCCGAGCAGGAACTTCGACATTTCCTTCTCGTCCTTCAGGTACGTCTCCTTCTTGCCCTCCGCCACCTTGTACAGCGGCGGCTGCGCGATGTAGAGAAATCCCTTGTCGATGATCGCAGCCATGTGGCGGAAGAAGAACGTCAGCAGCAGCGTCCGGATGTGCGAGCCGTCCACGTCGGCGTCGGTCATGATCACGATCTTGTGGTACCGGATCTTGTCGGCGTCGAAGTCCGTGGAGATCCCGGCCCCGAGCGCGGTGATGAGAGTGCGGATCTCGGCCGAGGCCAGCATCTTGTCCAGGCGCGCCTTTTCGACGTTCAGGATCTTGCCGCGCAGCGGCAGGATGGCCTGGGAGCGGCGGTCGCGGCCCATCTTCGCCGAGCCGCCGGCCGAGTCGCCCTCGACGATGAAGAGCTCGGAGAACGCCGGGTCTTTCTCCTGACAATCGGCGAGCTTGCCGGGCAACGCACCGCTGTCCAGCGCACCCTTGCGGCGCACGAGCTCCCGGGCCTTGCGGGCGGCCTCGCGCGCGCGCGCGGACTCGACGATCTTCTCCACGATCTTCTTGCCGACGCGCGGATTTTCCTCGAGGTAGGACCCGAGCTTCTCGTAGACGACCTGCTGCACCCACGTCTTGACCTCGGAGGACACGAGCTTGTCCTTGGTCTGCGAGGAGAACTTGGGGTCGCGGACCTTGACGGAGATCACCGCCGTCAAGCCCTCGCGGCAGTCGTCGCCCGAGAGCGCCGTCTCTTTCAGGGCCTTGGTGGCGCCGTTCTGCTCAGCGTACTTCTGCACCGCGCGTGTGAGCGCGGTCTTGAATCCCTCGACGTGCGTGCCGCCGTCGCGATTGTTGATCGTGTTGGTGAAGGCGAAGAGCGTCTCGGCGTAGCCCTCGTTCCACTGCAGTGCGACCTCGACCCGCTCCTTGTCCGCGTCGCGCTTGGCGTCGCCGGTGCCGTTGCGGATGTCCTGGAAGAAGATGACCTTGTCGTGGATCGGCTGCTTCGCCTTGTTCAGGTGCTCGACGAAGGTCCGGATGCCGCCTTCGTACGCGAAATCGTGCTTCTTGTCGGTCCTCTCGTCGTGGATCGAGATCTTGACGCCCGGGTTCAGGAACGACAGCTCCCGCAGCCGCTGCGAAAGGCTGTCGAAGTGGAACACGGTGACCGAGAAGATCTCCGGGTCGGGCCAGAAGGTCACCTTCGTTCCGGTCTTCCGGGTGGTCCCGACCGCCTTGATCGGCGCGACCGGGCGGCCGCGCTCGTAGGCCTGCTGCCAGACCTTGCCCTCGCGCAACACCTCGACCTCGAGCCGTTTCGAGAGCGCGTTGACGACCGAGACGCCGACGCCGTGGAGGCCGCCCGAAACCTTGTAGGAGTTGTCGTCGAACTTCCCGCCCGAGTGCAGGTCCGTCATGATGATCTCAAGCGTCTCGCGCTTGTGCTCCTTGTGCATTCCGACCGGGATGCCGCGGCCGTTGTCCTCGACCGTCACCGAGTTGTCGGCGTGGATGGTGACGCCGCAGAAGTCGGCGTGGCCGACCTGCGCCTCGTCGATCGCGTTGTCCACGAGCTCGAAGACCATGTGGTGCAACCCGGACAGATCGTCCGTGTCCCCGATGTACATCCCGGGGCGCTTGCGGACGGCTTCGAGCCCCTTGAGGAGCTTGATCGAGTCTGTGGTGTAAGCGGTGCTCATGGTTCGTTCGTCCGTTCGTCCGTTAGCCCTCGTTGACCGCACGAAGCCGTCCGACTACGCGACCTGCCCGCATCTCGAGCACTCCCGCGACCCTGTT
>DATMNJ010000353.1:0-13870 GCA_035569175.1 Thermoanaerobaculia bacterium
AACCAGAACAGGTGCTGGAAGAGGATGGGGTCGCCGCCCTGCGCGGGGTCGAAGATGCCGAGGTGAAAGATCCGTTCGGCGGCCACGAGCAGCAGGGTGATCGCGATGACGGGCGTGCCGAGGATCTGGATGATCGAGGTGGCGTACATGCCCCAGCAGAACAGGGGCATCCGCAGCCAGGTCATGCCGGGAGCGCGCATGGTGTGGATCGTGACGACGAAGTTCAGGCCGGTCAGGATCGACGAGAAGCCGGCCAGGAAGATGCCGATCGCCGTCACGACGACCCAGCCGTTCGAATAGACGGTCGAGTAGGGCGTGTAGAACGTCCAGCCTGTGTCCACGCCGCCGTGCACGACCGCCCAGAGGGCGATCAGGCCGCCCACGATGTAGAGGTACCAGGAGAGCAGGTTCAGGCGCGGAAAGGCGAGGTCCTTCGCGCCGATCATCAGGGGGACGAGGAAGTTGCCGAGGACGCCGGGAATGGCCGGGATCAGGAAGAAGAAGACCATCATGACGCCGTGCGTCGTGAAGAGCTTGTTGTAGGTCTCCGCCTGGAAGACGTCCCCCTGCGGCGTCAGCAGCTCCAGCCGGATCAGGCCCGCGAACACTCCGCCGATCGCGAAGAAGACGGTGACGCCGAGAAGGTAGAGCAGCGCGATCCGCTTGTGGTCGGTCGTCAGCAGCCACGACTTCACGCCGTAGCCCGAGTTGAGGTAGTTGGGGCGCTCGCTGCCCGAGACGGTCGATTGGCTCATGGCTTGGCGGACTTCCTTTCGGGAGCGGGCGCGGTGGCCGTCGCCGCCGGGCTTGCCGCGCCGGGTGCCGCGGCCGCGGGAGACAGGGACTTGATGTACGCCGTCAGCTGGAGCAGGCCCTCCTCGCTGATCAAGCCCTGATACGTGGGCATGATCGGAGGGTATCCCTCCACGAGCCTGGCCTGCGGGTTGACGATCGACTCCCGGATGTAGTTCTCGTCGGCCACGACGACCTGGCCCGACTGCATGCGCTCGGACCGGCCGAACAGACCGACGAGCGACGGGCCCCGCGAGCCCTTCTGCTCGCCGTGGCACGTGTTGCAGGCCTGCTCGACGAACCGCTTGGCGCCGGCGGAGGCGAGCGTCTCGCCCGGAGTGCCCCCGGCCAGCCAGGCCTGGTAGTCCGAGGGGCTCATCGCGTAGACCCAGCCGATCATGTTCGAGTGGCGCGTGCCGCAGTACTGGGAGCAGAAGATGTGGTACCGCCCCGGCTTCGAAGCCTCGAACCAGGCCGTCGCGAAACGGCCGGGCACGACGTCCCGCTTGAACCGGAACGCGGGCACGTAAAAGCTGTGGATCACGTCCTCGGAGGCCATCGTCAGGCGGACGGGCTGTCCGACCGGAACGTGCAGCTCGTTCATCTCCCGGTGCCCGTCGGTGTGCTGAAGCTTCCACATCCATTGCTTCCCGGTCACGTAGATGTCGAGGGCGTCGCCGGGAGGACGAACGATCCGGAAGTAGAGGCTCGCGCCCCAGTAGAACGTCACGAGCGACAGGAAGAGGGGGATGACGCTCCAGACGATCTCGAGCGCGCCCGACTCGTGGACCTCCTGGGCGACCTCGTCGGGCGACCGGCGGTGGTACTTGATCGCGAAGACGACGACGAGCGTGCCGATCAGCAGCGAAAAGAACGCCGTGATGGCGATGAGGAACCAGTAGAGCGCGTCGACGTGCGGCGCGAAGGTCGAGGCCTGCTCGGGAAAGAGCGGCGGCATCAGCGCGCCCCTCCGGACGCCGCGCGCAGGAGGCGGGCCGCGCGGCGGCGGGACCTGCGGGACATGGCCCAGAGCGACACGCCGAGCAGCACGACGGTCGCGACACCCGCGAGCCGGACGAGGTTCACGACGGCCGCGCCGTACTTGCCGCGGGCGGGGTCGTAGTGGAAGCAGTAGAGAAGGACTTGGTCCACCGGAGTGCCGATCCTTCCGGCCGACGCCTCGACGAGGCCGAGGCGCAGGTCGCGCGGGGAGTACTCGATCCCGTAGAAATACCGCGCCAGGCGGCCCTCCGGGGTCGCGACCATGATCGCGCTCGCGTGGGCGAACTGACCGAGGCGGTCGTCGAAGCGATAGCGGAAGCCGGCGGCGGTGGTCAGCCGCGCGATGGACGCCGCGTCGCCCGTGAGGAAGTGCCAGCCCGCGGCGGCGTTGGGGCGCGGGTAGCGCGTCAGGTAGGCGTCCTTCTTCGCACGGGCGTCCGAGGGAGTGTCGCGCGTGTCGAAGCTGACGGCGACGACCTCGAAGTCGCGCCCGGCCTCGAGCGAAATGACCGAGAGGGACGAGACGAGGCCGTTCAAGACCTGCGTGCAGAGCATGGGGCAGTTGAAATACACGAGCGCGAGGATGACGGGACGCTTTCCGAAGTAATCCCCGAGCGCGACTGCCTTGCCGGCTTCGTCGCGCAGGGGCGCGTCGAGCGGGAGCGGGCCGTCGAGCTTCTGGTCGATGCCGACGCCCTTGAGCATCTCCGGCTTTTCGTCGGCGCGGACGATGCCCTCGGGCGCCGGCGCCATCGTCTGGGCGTGAAGCGGCGGCGCGGCCAGCAGGAGCGTCATGGCGACGGCAGCGAAGAGGGCGCCCCTCACCCCTACCCTCTCCCGCCGGGAGAGGGAGGTCAAAAGGCGCCGCCTCTCTGACAATTCCCCTCTCCCCCCAGCGGGGGGAGAGGGCAGGGTGAGGGGGGAGAGAGGCATCATGGTTTCGCGGTCCCCGGCGCCTGCGGCACGGCCATCGGCGCCGCGGGCAGCGGCCCGACGCCCCGTTGGGCGATCAGCTCGATCGCGCGGTCGATGGGGATGTGGACGGCGCCGCTCGAGCGGTCCATCCACCCGTAGGAGTCGAGCCGCTCGCGCTCGACGGCCTGGAAATCCGTCCAGTGAAGGACCGGGTGGATCTGGAGGCGCGGCTGCGGGAGCAGCTCGCCTTCCTGCCGTTCGAGGCCGGCGGCGGCGACGATCTTCTCGTCCCGCCGCTGCGCCTTCCGGTCCAGGCTCCAGAAGAGGACCGTCATGAGCGCGGCCGACACGACCATCAAGAGCGCCAGCGCGGCGCCGGATCGGACCACGAGGCGCCCGCGAACGCGGTCCGGCTCGGCGGCGACGCCGTGGCTCGAGGCCTCGGGCTCAGTCGTTTCCATGCGCGAGCGCCTCCTCGAAGCCGGGGTCGTTGACGGGCACGAGCGGCCGCGTGACGAGGTTGCGGATGTAGAGGCCGAGCCAGAGGCCCCCCAGGCCGATGGGCACCGAGAGATCGGTCGGGTGGATGCGGAAGGCGCCCTTCGAGAAGGCGGGCAGGACGAGCCACCCGATGTCCACGAAGCGCATCACGAGGAGGAGACCCGCGGCGAGCAGGAGCGTGCGCGGATCGCGGTTGGCCCGGCGCGACAGCAACAGCAGGAAAGGCAGGACGAAGTGCAGCAGCAGCACGGCCAGGCCCACCCAGCCCCAGCCGCCGCGGAAGCGCGCGAGGTACCACACGATCTCTTCGGGGAGGTTTCCGGACCACACGATCAGGTACTGGGAGAAGTTGACGTACGCCCAGATCATCGTGAAGGCGAACATCATCTTGCCGAGGTCGTGCAGGTGGCGGCCACGAAGAAACTCCGAGACGGGCGCGTGGCGGGAGAGGCGGACGAAGGCGAAGGTGGCCAGCGCCAGGGCGCCCAGGGCCTGGCTGACCATGAAGATCACGCCGTACATCGTCGAATACCAGTGGGGCTCGAGCGACATCACCCAGTCCACCGACGTGAAGGTCGTCGTCAGCGCGAAGGCGACGAGGCCGCCGCCTGACAGCAGCTGGAGCTTCCGATCGACCGCCTTGTGATCGGCGGACGTGTCCTGCTCCCGGGACCAGCGGTTCAGGAAGTAGGCGACGAGCATCCAGACGGCGAAGGCGAGGGCCGTTCGCGTCAGGAAGAAGGGCGTGTTGAGGTATCCGGCCTTCTTCTGGAGCAGCTCGTCCTTGGCGACGACGTCGGCGTGCGTCCACTCGTAGAGGCGGTGCATGCCGAACGCGATCGGCAGGAAGAACGCCGCCGTCAGCGGCAGCGTCCGCGTTGCGGCCTCGAGCTCGCGGCGGATCGCGACGCCCCAGGCGCCGGCGGTCAGGTACTGCAGCATCAGGACGGCGAGCGAGCCGACGGCCAGGCCGTTCCAGAAGACGAAGCCGAGCAGGTAGGAGCGGAAGAACTCATCCGGGTGCGCGGCCCCGTAGGCGAACGAGCCGCCGAGGGCGACCACGCCGACGGCGAACGCCCGCCGCGAGCCCAGGCCCGCGGCGGCGATCAGCCCGGGATCGGCCTTCGCGTCCACGGTCAGTGCTCCGTCCTGGGAGGGGGCTGCGTCGTTTCCCCGTCCAGCGCGTGCTTCCAGTCGTCGGTGTCGATCGGGAAGGGCGCCGGCCTGCCGGGAGCCGTCGGGCTTTCGAGGGCCGCCCGCGCGGAAGCCGGAACGTCCGCGAGGGTCGCCCGCTGCGACAGCTGCAGGGCGCGCAGGTAGGCGGCGATCGCCCAGCGGTCGCCGGGAGGGATCTGCGCGGCGTAGTCCATCATCGAGCCGAAGCCGTGGGTCTGGACGTCGAAGAAGTAGCCGACCGGCGCCTCGCGCAGGCGGTCGATGTGAAACGACGGCGGCTGGCGGTACCCGCGCTGCACGACGATGCCGAGGCCGTCGCCCGTCAGGCCGTGGCAGGGCGCGCAGTAGATCCCGTAGCGGCCCTTGCCGCGCTCGAGCAACGCGCGGTCGAGCGGCACCGGCAGCGTCGCGATCGGGTTGCCGTTCTCCTTGCCCGTGCGCCACCGCGTGTCGGCGCCGAGGAATCCCCGGGCGACGGTGTCCTCGACCACCGGCCGCGCCGACCGGCCGTCGTCGAAGAACGCGGAGCCGCGCAGGTTCTTGTACTTCGGCTGGTCCTGCATGTCCTGGCGGCACGCCGCCGAAAGCAGCAGAGCGATTGCCGCCGCCGCCCGGCGAACGCCGGCCGACCTCCGTGCTCCGCCGACCGGCCTCACCTATTCCTCCACGTCCATCACGACCCGCGGCGAGAGCTTCATGAGGAAGGCCGACGTCTCGTCGTGGTCGAACTTCGGATCCTTCGCCTCGATGCAGAGGAAGAACCGGTCGCGCGAGGCGAGGGCGAAGCGCGGCGCGTTGAAGACGGGGTGGTACGGCATGGGCAGCCCGTTCAAGGCGAGCATGCCGAGGACCGCGGCGAAGGCCGCGAAGAGGATGGTCGTCTCGAAGGTCGGCACGATGAAGGCGGGCACGCTGTGGAACGGCTTGCCGCCGACGTTCATGGGGTATTCGATCACCGTGCACCAGTAGCAGAGCGCGTAGCCCGCCAGCCCGCCGACGATCCCGCCGCCGAGGACCACGGCCGGAAGCTTGCGGTCGTGGATGTCGAGCGCCTCGGTCAGGGCCTCGATCGGGTAGGGAGAGTACGCGTCGAGCTTCGTGAAGCCCTCCTCGCGGGCCCGCCGCGCCGCGTCGACGAGCGCGGTCGGGTCCTCGAACTCCGCCATCAGGCCGTAGAGCCTCGGGCCGCTCATTCCTCGGCCTCCAGGACCTTCGCCTCGGGCAGGATCGCCCGCATCTCGAAGATCGAGATCATGGGCAGGATGCGGATGAAGAGGAAGAGCAGGGCGAGAAACAGGCCGATCGTGCCGAGGAACATGGACCAGTCGAAGCGCGTCGAGTGGTACATGCCCCAGGACGACGGCAGGAAGTCGCGCGAGAGGCTCACGACGATGATCACGTAGCGCTCGAGCCACATGCCGACGTTGACGATCATCGCCATGCAGAAGAGCGCCGGGATGTTGCGCCGGAACTTGCGGAACCACAGCGCCTGCGGCGCGATCACGTTGCAGAAGATGAGGGCCCAGTACATGTAGTGGTACGGGCCGTGCATCCGGTTCCAGATCATGTAGCGCTCGTAGACGTTGCTGCTGTAGTACGCCATGAAGGCCTCGACGCCGTAGCCGTAGGCCACGATGAGGCTGGTGGCCAGCGTGATCTTGGCCATGTTGTCGAGGTGCTTCAGGGTGATGAAGTCCTCGAGGCCGTAGATCTTGCGCAGCGGGATTGCGAGCGTGAGCACCATCGCGAAGCCGGCGTAGATGGCGCCGGCCACGAAGTAGGGCGGAAAGATCGTGGCGTGCCAGCCGGGGACGACACCCGCGGCGAAGTCGAAGGACACGACCGTGTGGACCGAGATCACGAGCGGCGTCGCGAGGCCGGCCAGCAGCAGCGACGCGGTCTCGTAGCGCTGCCAGTGCCGCGCCGAGCCGCGCCAGCCCATCGCGAGCGCGCCATACAGGATCTTCGCCCAGAGCTTCTTTGCCCGGTCGCGCAGCGTCGCCAGATCCGGGATCATGCCGACGTACCAGAAGAGCAGCGAGACCGTGGCGTACGTCGAGACGGCGAAGACGTCCCAGACGAGCGGGCTGCGGAAGTTCGGCCACATGCCCATCGTGTTCGGGTAGGGCATCAGCCAGTAGTCCAGCCACGGGCGCCCCGTGTGGAGCAGCGGGTAGAGGCCGGCGCAGGACACGGCGAAGATCGTCATCGCCTCGGCGAAGCGGTTGATCGAGTTGCGCCAGGGCTGGCGCAGCAGGAGCAGGATCGCCGAGATCAGCGTCCCGGCGTGGCCGATGCCGATCCACCAGACGAAGTTGAGAATGTCGAAGCCCCAGCCGACCGGGACGTTGACGCCGAAGAGGCCGACGCCCTTGAAGACGATGGCGGTGATCGACGCGAGCAGCACCATCGTGAGGAGGAAGCCGACCGCCGCCCCGAAGAACCACGCCTTCGGCGTGCGCCGGGACAGCGCGATCGCGGCGAGCTTGTCGGTGAGCGTCGCGAAGTCGTAGCCGGGCCGAAGGATGGCCCCCGGCGGCGTGGCGGGCTTCTCGACGGCCTGAGTCGGCGTGCCGTCAGCCATTCTTCTTCTCCTCGGCGCGGCTGGCCGGGGCGAGCGTGGGATTCGGGTTCGACAGCGACGCGAGGTACGTCGTGCGCGGCCGCGTGCCGAGCTCCGTCAGGAGGCCGTAGTCGCGCGGCTGCGCCTTCGCCTTCGAAACCCGGGCCTCCGGGTCCGAGACGTTGCCGAAGACGATCGCCTCCGCGGGGCAGGCCTGCTGGCACGCAGTGACGATCTCGCCGTCGCGGATCGGACGGTTCTCCCTCTCGGCGTCGTACCGGGCCCGGTTGATGCGCTGGACGCAGTAGCTGCACTTCTCCATCACGCCGCGGCTGCGGACGGTGACGTCCGGATTGCGGACGAGCTTCAGGATCTCCGTCGTGTAGTCGGTGTAGAGGAAGAAGTTGAAGCGGCGGACCTTGTACGGGCAGTTGTTCGAGCAATACCGCGTGCCGACGCACCGGTTGTAGACCATCTGGTTCAGGCCTTCGGCGCTGTGGACCGTGGCGTTGACGGGGCAGACGACCTCGCACGGCGCGTTCTCGCAGTGCATGCAGGTCACCGGCTGGTGGACGGTCTCGGGATCGTCGAGGCCGCCCTTGTAGTACCGGTCGATGCGGATCCACTGGAGGGCGCGGCCGCGAGCGACCTGGTCCTTGCCGACGACCGGGATGTTGTTCTCGGACTGGCAGGCGATCACGCAGGCGTTGCAGCCCACGCACGACGCGAGGTCGATCGAGAGGCCCCACGCGTAGCTGCCCGTCGGGAGCTTCGGGTAGAGCGTGTCCGTGGGCCCGGGCACGGCCTCGCCGAGGCGCGCGACGACGCCGGGGTCCTTGCGGTAGGCGTCGACCGTCACGGCGCGGACGGGGTCGCGGCCCTCCATGGCGTACTGGTGCTGCGTGGTGGCGAGCGCCGCGCGCCGGAGCGTCTTGTCCACCGCCAGGCCGGATGCGGCCCAGAGCCCTGTGGACGTTCGCAGGCCGTAGGCGTCGAAGCCCTTGCCGTTGGCTACGCGCCCGCCCCGCGTGCGCCCGTATCCGAAGTGGACGGTGACGCAGTTCTCCGCCTGGCCCGGCATGACCCAGACCGGCGCGGCGACCTTGCGGCCGCCGACGGAAAGCTCGACCACGTCCTCGGTCGTCAGCCCCAGCTTCTGCGCGGTCGCCGGCGCCACCAGCGCGGCGTTGTCCCACGTCAGCTTCGTCAACGGTTTCGCGAGCTCCTGGAGCCAGCCGTTGTTGGCATAGGTGCCGTCCCAGATCGTCGGGTCGGGGCGCAGGAGCAGGGTGAGGCCGGCGTCGGGCGCCGCCGGTCGCGCCTCGGAGGTGAAGTCGGGCCGGACGCGGACGGCCTTTGCGGGCAGCGCACTGCCCTCGACGAGTCCGTCGTGAAGGGCGCGCCGCCACGCGAGGTCGGGGTCGGCGCCGGGGAGCTTCCCGCTCCACGCCTCTTTCACGAGGTCGTGGCCGGACTTTTCGGGCTGATTCGAGAAGGCCGCGAGCAGCTCGTGGGACGACTTGCCGCCGAAGAGAGGAGCGATGAGCGGCTGGAGGATCGTGACGGTGCCGTCGTAGGCGCGGGCGTCGCTCCAGGCCTCGAGCGGGTGGGCCGCCGCGACGTGCCAGTGGCACAGGCGCGAGGTCTCGTCGTCGTAGAGGCCGAGGTGGATCCGCAGCCCGACGTTGCCCATGGCCTTGCCGAACTGGAGATCGGCGGGGGCGTTGAAGACGGGATTTCCGTCCACGATGACCAGGGTGGAGACCCTGCCGAGCTCCATGTCGCGAGCGAGCTCGCCGAGCGCGGCCGCCTGGTTCACGGGCCCTCCGGCGACCGGCTCCGAGTAGGTGACGGTCTTTCCGGAATTGCCGAGCGCCTGGTTGATCGCGTGCGCGAGGGCGTGGACCGGCGGGGGCTGCGACTCGCCGGCGAGAACCAGGCCGGAGCCGCGGTGCGCCTTCAGGTCCGCCGCGACGGCTTCGACGAACGGATCCGTCGGCGCCGCCGAGGCGATCGCGCCCGTGGCCACCGCCACGGCGCGGGCGAAGGCCTCGATCTCGGCCGGACTCATCGGCCGCCGGTGGTCCGCGCGGGCGCCCGTCAGCGAGGGCGTCGCCTCGACGACGTAGAGGCGGTTCGGATTTTCCCCGCGACGGCGCGAGGCGAAGTCCCGCACGGCGCGCGGCATCGCCGGTCCGGACCCGAGGAAGTCGGCTTCGAGGGACAGGATCACGTCGGCGGCGCCGAAGGCATGGCGCGGTTCGACGGCCTCGCCGAACGCGAGGCGGGCGCCTTCGTAGACGTTGTCGCGGCCTGCGGGCTCCCAGGCGACCCACTTCGCCTCCGGGAACTCGGTGAGGACGCCGGCGATCTGCTTCTGGAGGGTCGGCGAGGTCACCGTGCCCGTCAGGAAACGCAGCCCCGCGCCGCGCGCGGGCCGCTCCTTCTCGAGCGCGAGGCGGACGGCCGCGAGAAAGGAGCTCCACGGGCGGATCCGGCCGCGCTCGGTCAGCGTCTGCGACCGGTCGGGGTCGTACATGTTCAGGAGAAAGCCCTGAGCGAAGACGTCGGTGCCGCCGAGGCTCGCCGGGTGGAGCTCGTTGCCCTCGATCTTGATGGGCCGGCCCTCGTAGCTCTTGGCGAGAATGCCGCGCGCGTAGCCGCCGTGGACGTGGGCCGTGGCATAGAAGAGCGGCACGCCCGGCACGAGCTCCTCCGGCGGCGTGACGTACGGGAAGATCTTCTCGGTCGGCTGCCGCGTGCAGCCGGTCAGGCCGGCCAGGGCGATCGAGGCGCCCATGAGGGTGAGAATCTCGCGGCGGTTGACGCCCGAGTCGATGGGCACCCGGAACTCGCGGTGGAGGTGCTCTCGGAAGTCCTCGGTTTCGAGCAGCTCCTCGAGGCTGCGCCAGTACTCGCGCCCCTCGAGCGCGCCCAGGCGCGTCCGCGCCTCGGCGATGCTCGGCCCCGCGGCGCGCTTCTCGCTCTCGCTCATCGGTGGCACGTCGTGCAGTCGGTCAACTCGAAGCTCGGCCGGATCCGGTACTCGGCCCGCAGACGCTCGCCGATTTCCTGCTGGGCGCCGGCGGGGACGTAGCCCATGGTGAACACGTCCTCCCGGGGGCGCAGGTATTTCTCGGGGGCGCGGTGGCAGTCGAGGCACCAAGACATCTGCAGCGTCGGGTGCTGCGAGACGAGGGGCATCTTGTCGATCCGGCCGTGGCAGGTTTCGCACCCGACGCCCTTGGCGACGTGGATGGAGTGGTTGAAGTAGACGTAGTCGGGCAGGTCGTAGACCTTGACCCACTCGATCGACCGCCCCGACCGCCAGCTCTCGCGCACGGGCTCGAGCTCCGGCGATTGGGTCCAGATCTGGGAGTGGCAGTTCATGCAGGTCTTCGTCGGCGGGATGTTCGCGTAGGCCGCCTTCTCGACGCTCGTATGGCAGTAGCGGCAGTCGATCCCCATGGCCCCGACGTGGTGCTGGTGAGAAAACTGGACCGGCTGGACCCGCGCGACGCCCTGCTGGGTGGTGTACGGGGAACGGTTCAGGGCGTCGAAGAGCCAGCCCAACGCCGCGACGAAAAACACGGCTCCGAAGACCGAAACACGCGAAATCGTGTTCGTGCTGCGATGGAAGATCTGAGCCATGGCGGCGTGGGCAATATATTGCAAATGCCTGCGCCGGGGAATGAAGTCCCGGTGTGATCCGGGCATAGAATTAGGAGTCGGGAGGCCCGCCATGAAGCGACTCACGTTGATCGTTCTGGCCGCGCTGATGTCCGCCAACTTCGCCGCGGCCCAGACCGCCGCCGAGCTGTTCCAGAAAGCCAAGGCCCAGGTCAAAGGGGAGTCCTGGCAGAACGCGATGAAGACGATGGACGCCCTCGATGCCGAGGCCGCCAGGCCCGGCAACGAAAACCTCAAGAAGCAGCTCGAGGCGCCCCTCGCCTTCTACCGGGGCGTGTGCGAGGCGAACCTCGGGCAGGCCCCGGAGGCGATCGCGAGCTTCCAGACGTTTCTCGCCGACCAGCCCAACGCCTCGATGGATCCCTCGATGTACTCGAAGAAGGCCGTCGCCGCCTTCGAGGAGGCGCGCAAGACGGGGGCTCCGGCGCCAGCGGTGCCGAACGGCTCCCCGTCGCTCTTCAACTCGTACCTGGAGTTCAAGCCGCCGGCCAACATCTCCGATCCGCCGGACGAGAAGTGGGCCGAGGGGCCGGTGCAGTGGATCATGACGGTCGAGGAGAAGAGGACCTGGGCGGGGCTGTCGTCGGGCGGCGAGCGTGTCGAGTTCGTGGAGAAGTTCTGGGAAGCGCGCAACCCGAAGCCCGGCACTCCCGACAACACGTTCAAGACCGGCTTCGAGCGGCGCGCGGCGTTCGCGGACGCCCATTTCAACCAGGACGAAAAGAAGCGCGGCAGCCTGACCGATCGAGGCATGGTCTTCGTGTTGCTCGGTCCGCCGACGTACGGCGGGCGCCGGCCGATCAAGCATGGCGAGGACCCGAGCGAGCCGATCGGCCAGACGTCGGTGGGCGGCGTGAACGCCGCCATGGCCCTGTCCAGTGCCGTGGGGGCGACGCAGAATGGGAGACTCGCGTCGAGCCAGGTGGCGGTGATCGCCGACCAGTACAGCGGGCCCGGCACGCAGGCCGCCCAGGCCAACAACTACCAGGAGGTCTGGCACTACCGCAAGGAGCTGCTGCCGAAGGGCGTCGGCTACCTTCAGGTGGACGTCTCCTTCGTGACCCGGCAGGGCTACGGTTCCAACATTCTGCAGCGCGACCCGCAGACGCTCACGACGCTCGACGCGGCGAAGAGGAAGGCGGGATAGCCGGACGGTCACGAAGGGAAGGTCCGCTATGCGACGCGCCGCCGTTGTTTTCGTTGGGCTGCTGTTCGCGATCTGCTTGTTCGCGGCCGCGTCCCTCGGCGAGCTCTTCCAGAAGGTCAAGGAGCAGGTGAAGGCGGGCGCATGGGCCGACGCCCTCGTGACGATGGAGGTCCTCGACGTCGAGGCCGCCAAACCCGGCAACGAGAAGGCGCAGGAGCAGCTGGCCGGACCGCTTTCGTTCTACCGCGGCGTCTGTGACGCGAACCTGGACAACGCGGCCAAGGCGCAGGCGGACTTCGAGATGTTCCTCGGGTTGCAGGCGAACGCGTCGATCGACGACAAGATGTACTCGAAGAAGGCGGTGGCGGCCTTCGCGGCGGCGCAGAAGTCGATCGTGTCGGCAGGGCCGTCGATCGCGCGCGCCTACGCCGCCTTCAAGCCGCCCGCGAACAGCCGCGAACCGGCGAGCCCGACGTGGGGCGACGGGCCGGTGGTGTGGCTGATGAGCGACTCGGAGAAGGCCGGATGGGCCGCGGCGGCGACGGATGCCGACCGCGCGGCTTTCGTGGAGACGTTCTGGAAGGCCCGCAACCTCGAGGACGATCCGACCTTCCAGCCGGCCTTCGAGAAGCGCGTCGCCTTCGCGGACGCAAATTTCGCGGTGGACGACAAGTCGGGCAAGAAGCGCGGCAGCATGACGGACCGCGGGATGGTCTTCGTCCTGCTCGGACCGCCGACCTACGGCGGCCGCCGGCGCCTGAAGGCCGGCGAGGACAAGTCCCAGAACTCCGGCATGTCGTCGGTGGACGACCACGCGTCTTACATCGCCCAGAAGCAGCTCGTCGCGGCCGCCCCCGGAAACAAGGTGATGACCGGCCAGCTCGCCTCCACCAACGACCGTTACGTGGGCCCCGGCACGGAAGCGGCCGACCAGGAAATGAACTTCCAGGAGGTCTGGCACTACCGCAAGGAGTTGCTGCCGAAGACGGTGTCCTACCTGCAGGTGGACGCCACGTTCATCACGAAGAAGGGCTACGGCGTCCAGGTCCTCCAGCGCGACTCGGACATCCTGACGACGCTCAGCGCGGCCAAGCAGAAACCGCAGTAGAGCGGCCTTTCGAGACCGGGAGTCGGCGATGAAACGGGCCTTCCTTGCGGTGATTCTGGCGGCGGTCGCCGCCCTGGCCGGTGCCGCCTCGCTCGGCGAGCTCTTCGGCAAGGTCAAGGAGCAGGTGAAGGCGGGGTCGTGGAGCGAGGCGCTCGCGACGATGGAGGTCCTCGACGTCGAGGCCGCCAAACCCGGCAACGAGAAGGCGCAGGAGCAGCTGGCTGGGCCGCTTTCGTTCTACCGCGGCGTCTGTGACGCGAACCTGGACAACGCGGCCAAGGCGCAGGCGGATTTCGAGACGTTCCTGGGGTTGCAGGCGAATGCGTCGATCGACGACAAGGTGTACTCGAAGAAGGCGGTGGCGGCTTTTGCGGCGGCGCAGAAGTCGATCGCGTCGGCGGGGCCATCCATCGCGCGGGCGTACGCGGCGTTCAAGGCGCCGGCGGCGCCGAGCGGGCCGATCGACGCGGCCTGGGGCGACGGGCCCGTCGTGTGGCTGATGACGGACGGCGAGAAAGCGGCGTGGGCGAAGCTCACGACCGACCCCGAGCGCGAGGCCTTCGCGACGAAGTTCTGGCTGGCGCGGGACTCGGAGGACGACCACTCGTTTCGAACGACCTTCGACAAGCGCGTGGCCTTCGCCGACGCGAACCTGACGCAGGACGACAAGACCAGGAAGCGGGGCAGCCTCACGGACCGCGGGATGGTCTTCATTCTCCTCGGTCCCCCGACCTACGGCGGACGGCGGCCGATCAAGCAAGGCGAGGACGCCAACGAGAACTCGGGCATGTCGTCGGGCAACTCGGCGTCGGACGCGATCGCCATGAACCGGGCGACCGGCCCCGGGTCGACCTCCGCCCAGTCCGCGGCGCTCGCCGACCGGCAGAACGCGCCGAACACGCGGGCGCCGGAGTCCGCGATGAACTTCCAGGAGGTCTGGCACTACCGCAAGGAGTTGCTGCCGAAGACGGTGTCC